>JAHEBR010000241.1 GCA_024642185.1 Marivivens sp.
GCCCCTCGCCATCGAGGATCGTATGGAACAGCGGGTCGTCGCCCGTGCAGGTCCGCTCCATCCACGCCTTCAGTTCGTCCACTGATTCAAAGGGACCATAGGGCAGATAGGTCCAGTTGCGGCCATCGGCGTCGAGGCAGAAGGCCTCGAACAGGGCCTCGGCGTGGGCCGCCGGATCAGTCGGGACGATTGTCACAAGCCGCCCGACCATCGAACTGCGCGGCGGGCGCGGGCGCGGCAGCGATACGTCGAGCGGATCGCCGATCGGTTGGCCAAGGTCGTTGGTGCGGGTCATGGCGGCTCCAATAGAAAAGGCCCGGCGCTGGGCCGGGCCTTTGGGTCTTTCGCGGGTCAGCCCAGAACCGTCTTCAGGGCGTTGTCGACAGCGGCGGTGATCTCGTCGATGTCGCTCGCCTTGGCGATCAGTGGCGGGGCGAACAACAGCGTGTTGTTGGCGCCGGGGATCGAGCGGTTGGTCATGCCGATGATGACGCCTTGCTTGTTCACTTCACCAACGATGGCCGCGCAGGTCTTTTCGTCGATCGGCTCGCGGGTCTCGCGATCCTTCACGAGCTCGGCGCCGCCGAAGAGGCCCATGCCACGGACGCAGCCGATCGCGGCGTGCTTGTCGGCCAGCGCATTGAGGTTGCCCATCAGGCGCTCGCCCATCCGCTCGGAATTGCCAAGAAGGTCTTCCTCTTCGAGGATCGCCATGTTCTCAAGCGCCGCGGCGGGGCCGGCGGTGCAGCCGCCAAAGGTCGAGATATCGCGGAAATAGCCGAGGATATCGGTCTCGTCCTTGAACTGCTCGAACACGGCTTCGGTGGTCACGCAGCAGGAAATCGCCGCATAGCCCGAGGCAACGCCCTTGGCCATGGTCACGATATCGGGCTTGATGCCGTATTGCTGATAGCCAAACCATTTGCCGGTCCGGCCCATGCCGCAGACGACCTCGTCGATGTGCAAAAGGATGTCATACTTCTTGCAGATCTCCTGCACCTTCTCCCAATAGCCCTTTGGCGGGGTGATCGCGCCGCCGCCGGCGGTGATGGGCTCAAGGCAGAGCGCGCCGATGGTATCGGGGCCTTCGCGCAGGATCACCTTTTCGATCTCGAGCGCGGCAAGCTCGCCGTAGTTGTCGCCGGCAAGTTCTTTCTGCGCCTGATACTCGCTGCAATGTGGCACCATCACGAATTCCGGCACGAAGGGGCCATACATCGCGTTGCGCTCTTGCTGGCCGCCGGCCGACATGGTGGCGATGGTGCCGCCGTGATAATCGCGGTCGCGGTAGAGGATCTTGCGCTTCTTGCCGCCATGCACCTTGTGGGCGATCTGGCGGACCATCTTGAAGGCCTTCTCGTTGGCCTCCGAGCCCGAGTTGGCATAGTAGACACGGGCCATGCCCGGCATCTTCTCGATCAGGCGCTCGGCGAATTGCGCCGAGGGAACCGTGCCGAACGCGCCGCCCCAGAAGTTCATCTTGAGGATCTGGTCGCGCACGGCATTGGCGATGCGCTCGCGGCCGTAGCCGACGTTGACCGTCCAGACGCCGCCGGACACCGCATCAAGGAATTCGCGCCCCGCGATATCCCAGATCCGAAGGCCCTTGCCCTCGACCATGATGCGCGGATCGACGCGCTCGAACTGCTTGTGCTGAACGAGGTGATGCCAGACGTGGGCGCGGTCGGCCTCGATCACCGCGCGGGGATCGTTGGAGAGGCTGTGAGTGTCCATTGGTTTTCCTTCCCGGGGAACGCGAAAATGCCGGCCGGACGAATCCGGCGGCTGATGGAGGATTTCTGAGGGGAGTTTGCCGCCAGAGCAAGGGTAGGCGTTATGGCCAGTTGTGGATGATAAATAGGTCCAGACAGCCTTGCTTTCCGACAGGGAACGAAAAAGTGTCACCTCGGCCCTTGACCTTCCAGTGACTGGAAGGCCTAGCTGAGGTGTCAGGTTTGAGAGGATGAGCCATGACCAAGCACGATGCCCTGAGTTTCGAGATCGACGGTATGACCTGCGCGGGATGCGTCGGGCGCGCCGAAAAGGCCATCGCGGCGGTCGGGGGGGTGGAGAAGGCCGAGGTCAACCTTGCCACTCACGCTGGCCGCGTGACGCTTGATCCCAAGGCCGGGCCGGGCACGGCCAAGGCTATTGCCGGGGCGCTGCAGGCGGCGGGCTATCCGGCAGTGCCGACGCGGCACCGCTTCGAGGTCGAGGGGATGTCTTGTGCATCCTGCGTCAACCGCGTCGAGGAGGCGCTTCTGGAAGTGCCGGGGGTGATCTCGGCCAGTGTCAATCTGACCGACAATACCGCTACTGCTACAGCGCTGATCGCTGACCCTGCGATCCTGATCGAAGCGATCCGCGGTTCCGGCTATGAGGCGAAGATCTTGCAGCAGGGCGTTCGGCCGAGCGATCGAAATGCCGTGGAGGCTGAGGCGCTGAAATGGAGGGTCTTGTTGGCCGCCGTGCTCACGCTTCCCGTCTTTGTGCTTGAGATGGGCGGCCATATGTTTCCCGCCATTCACGATCTCATCCACCGAACCATCGGCATGCAGGCAAGCTGGACGATCCAGTTTGTCCTGACCACCATTGTCCTCGCTTTCCCCGGTCGCCAGTTCTTTGCCAAAGGCGTGCCCGCTCTTTTGCGCTGGGCACCCGACATGAACTCGCTTGTCTTGCTCGGCACCTCGGCCGCGTGGCTCTATTCCACGGTCGCGCTCTTCGCGCCCGGGCTGATGCCCGAAGGCACCCAGGCCGTCTATTTCGAGGCGGCGGCGGTGATCGTCACGCTGATCCTTGTTGGCCGCTGGCTGGAAGCGCGGGCAAAGGGCCAGACGGGTGCGGCGATCAAACGGCTTTTGGGCCTGCGACCCTCGACGGCGCGCGTGATCCGCGAAGGGCAGGAAGTCGACGTTCCGGTCGATGAGGTCCAGCGCGGCGATATCCTCGTGGTGCGCCCCGGAGAGCGCATCGCCGTTGATGGCGTCGTGCGCGAAGGCGACAGTTGGGTCGATGAGAGCATGATCACCGGCGAGCCTGTGCCGGTCGAGAAGGCCAAGGGCGCAGCACTAGTCGCAGGTACGGTCAACGGCAACGGTGCGCTCAAGATGCGGGCCACCGCCGTGGGCGCGGAGACGATGCTGAGTCGGATCATCGCCATGGTCGAAGAGGCGCAAGGAGCGCGGCTTCCGGTGCAGGATCTGGTCAACAAGATCACCGGCGTTTTTGTTCCTGTGGTGATGGCAGTTGCGACGATGACCATCCTCGCTTGGCTCGTCTTCGGCCCCGATCCGCGCCTGCAATACGCGCTGGTGGCGGGTGTCGCGGTTCTCATCATCGCCTGCCCCTGCGCCATGGGCCTTGCGACGCCCACCTCGATCATGGTGGGCACGGGCCGCGCGGCCGAGCTTGGCGTTCTGTTCCGGCAGGGCGACGCGCTTCAGGCCCTTCAGGGGGTCGAGGTGGTGGCCTTCGACAAGACCGGC
>JAHEBR010000037.1 GCA_024642185.1 Marivivens sp.
CCGGGCAGCCCATGTTGATATCGATGAAGGCCGCGCCGTTGGCCTCGACCATCCGCGCCGCCTCGGCCATCCAATAAGCCTCACGCCCGGCGATCTGCACGGCGGTGTTGGCCTGATCGAAGCCGAGCTCGGCCTTCTCGCGCACCCCCGGTTTGGCCTGCACCATCTCCTGGCTCGCCACCATCTCCGAGACGACCCACCCCGCGCCCCAGCGCGAGACAAGCTGGCGAAACGGCAGGTCGGTGATTCCGGCAAGAGGCGCGAGCGCGACCGGCGGGGCGAGCTTCACGCACCCCAGATCAATCGATTCCAGCCCTGTGTCCGCCTGATTTGGCACGGTGCATCCTTCGGTTCTTTGCCTGAGCTAGCGCCCGAACCGGCCTCAGGCAAGGATTTTGGGGCACAAATTTGAGCATCTTTCACGATTTGCCTAATCTTTGAGCAAATCGGCCGAGGCAAAGTGACCGTTTGCACCGGCAAACGAGCAGACGTAGAAACAGGCGGAGCAAGGAGCACCATGACAACAGCCGTGATCATAGTCGCCGCCGGACGTGGCCTGCGCGCCGGTGGGCCCGAGCCGAAGCAGTGGCAAATGCTGCGGGGCGAGCGGGTTATCGACCGGACAATCGCGGCCTTTGCGGGGATTGGGCCGATTGTCGTCGTGCTGGCTCGCAACGAGATGCAGCGGGCGGCCTCTCTGGCAGGCTGCCACGCCGTGGCCGGAGGTGCGACCCGCGCCGATTCCGTGCGCGCGGGGCTCGAGGCGCTCGAGGCCGATGCCCCCGACCTCGTGCTGATCCACGATGCCGCCCGCCCGCTTGTGAGCCGCGCCGTGATCCACGGTGTGATTGACGCGCTCGCCATCTCTCCCGCTGCCGCTCCTGCCCTTGCGGTGACAGACGCGCTCTGGAAGGGCGAGGCGGGGGCCGTGACCGGCGTGCAGGACCGGACCGGCCTCTATCGCGCCCAGACGCCCCAAGGGTTTCACTACTCCGCGATCCTCGCCGCCCACCGCACCGCGACCGACACAGAGGCCGCCGACGATGTGGCCATCGCCCGTGCGGCGGGCCTGTCGGTCACCATCACGCCGGGCGATGAGCGCAATCTCAAGATCACCACGCCCGAGGATTTCGCCCGGGCCGAGCAGCTTCTGGAGAGCCTGATGGATATCCGCACCGGCAACGGTTTTGACGTGCACAAATTCGGCCCCGGCGATCACGTCTGGCTGTGCGGCGTGAAGGTGCCGCATACCCATGCGCTCGTCGGCCATTCCGACGCCGATGTGGGGATGCACGCGGTCACCGATGCGATCTATGGCGCGCTGGGGCGGGGCGATATCGGCCAGCATTTTCCCCCTTCCGACCCCCAATGGAAGGGTGCCGCGAGCCACATCTTCCTCGAGCACGCCTGCGCCTTGGCCCGCGAGCTTGGCTACCGGATCACCCATGCCGACTGCACGCTGATCTGCGAGTTTCCCAAGGTCGGCCCCCATGCCGCCGCGATGAAGGCCGAGATGGCGCGGATCATGGGGCTTTTGCCCGATCAGGTCAGCGTGAAGGCCACGACCTCGGAGAAGCTCGGCTTTACCGGCCGCAGCGAAGGCATCGCCGCGCTTGCCACAGCAACATTGGTGCGCCCATGACCCGCCTCATCACAACCTTCTTCTATGCGGGCCTCCTGCGCCCCGCCCCCGGCACATGGGGATCGCTCGCCGCCCTGCCCGCAGGCCTTTTGATCTATGTGCTGGCAGGCCCTTGGGCGGTGCTCATCGCGACTGTCGGCGCCTATTTCCTTGGCCGCTGGGCCGTTGCCGTTGAAACCGCAGGCGCGAAGGACAAAGACCCCGGCCATATCGTCATCGACGAGGTGGTGGGCCAATGGATCGCCCTTATGCCCGTCTTCTTCGGGGCCGCCCATGCCGGCGCGGATGTGACCAAGCTCTATCCCGGCTGGATCGCCGCCTTCCTTCTCTTCCGCCTCTTCGACATCTGGAAACCCGGCCCCATCGGCAAGGCAGATCGCAAGGGCGGGCCGACAGGCGTGATGCTCGACGATGTCTGGGCCGGCCTCTTCGCGGCAATCGGCGTGATCCTCCTCGCTGGCTTGTCGCATCTTGTGATCATGCGATGAGCGCCGCCGAGGTTCTTGCCGCCGCGCGGGCGAAGTGCCTGAAGATCGCCACGGCCGAAAGCTGCACCGGCGGCCTCCTTGCCGGGGCGCTCACCGATATCGCGGGCTCTTCGGATGTGTTTGAGCGCGGTTTCATCACCTATTCCAACCTCTCCAAGACCGAGATGCTCGGCGTCGATCCGGCGCTGATTGAGGCGCACGGCGCGGTCTCTGAAGAGGTCGCCGCCGCCATGGCCCAAGCCGCCCTCGCCCGCTCGGACGCCACCCTTGCCGTATCCACGACCGGCATCGCCGGACCGGGCGGATCGGAGTTCAAACCCGAAGGCCGCGTCTGCTTCGGGATCGCGGGGCCAGCGGGCGTCTCGACCATGACGATCGAATTTGGCGCCCTTGGCCGTGCCAATGTCCGCGCCGCCGCAGTCACTGAGGCCTTGCGACTCCTTGCGGCCGCAGTGGATCAAGCCGCGCCTAATTCCTGACCCCTTGCGCCCATTTCCGCCCAAAAAACGTGCAGTCTGAAAACTGCCCGCATTTTCGGCCCCAAACGCCGCTCTGCCGCTTTTATCGGCGCATCAAATCCTGTCTTGCCCGAAGCCAACGGGAAAACCCGAAGGAGGAAGGGAAATGAACGGAGCGGATACCGCTTGGATTCTGGTCGCCACAGCACTCGTGCTTTTCATGACACTGCCGGGGCTCGCGCTGTTCTACGGCGGCCTTGTGCGGGCGCGCAACGTCTTGAGCGTTTTCATGCATGTCTATGCCGTGGCTTGCCTGATGAGCCTCCTGTGGCTCGTCGCGGGTTACTCGATCGCCTTCGGCGGCGAGGGCAGCCTATGGGGCGGGCTCGGCAAAGCCTTTCTGAATGGCGTCGATAGTGAGAGCCTTTCCGGCACCCTCCCCGAAGTCCTCTTCTTCGCCTTCCAGATGACCTTCGCGATCATCACGCCTGCGCTGATCGTCGGCGCCTATGTCGAGCGGATCGGCTTCGGCTTTGTCCTTCTCTTCTCGGCGCTGTGGATGCTTCTCGTCTATGCGCCCGTGACCCACTGGATCTGGGGTGGCGGGATGCTGGCCGATGGCGGCATCTTTGGCGAGACCGGCGTGCGCGATTTCGCGGGCGGCATCGTGGTGCATGAAACCGCGGGCCTTGCCGCCCTGATCCTTGCCATGTTCCTCGGCCCCCGCCGCAACCGCCACACCCCGCCGCACAACCCCGGCATGGTGATGATCGGGGCAGGAATGCTCTGGGTCGGCTGGTTCGGCTTCAACGGCGGCTCGCAGCTGGCCGCCGACGGTGGCGCGGCCATGGCGATCACCGTCACGCATATCTCGGCCGCCGCCGCCTCGCTTACCTGGGTGCTTTGGGAGCGGATCAAGTTCGGCCGCGCCTCGCTCGTGGGCCTCGTCACCGGCACCATCGCGGGCCTTGCCTCGATCACCCCGGCCTCGGGCTTTGTCGGCCCGGTCGAGGCGCTGCTGATCGGCTCGGTCGCCGGCATCCTCTGCCAGGAAGCGGTCAACCTTGTGCGCAACACGCTCAAGATCGACGATACGCTCGATGTCTTCGCGGTCCACGGCGTGGGCGGCATTTTCGGAACGATCATGATCGCCGCCTTCGGCGCGGGAAGCTGGGCGGCGCAGTTGGGCAGCCTCGCCATCGTCGGCGTCTTCACGGCGGTCGTCACCGTGGCGATCATCCTCGTGGTGAAGCTCGTAACCCCGCTCCGCGTCGACCAAGAGACCGAAACCAACGGCCTCGACCTCTCGGTGCATGGCGAACGCGCCTACGAGTTCAACTCGTAGCCTGCAATAGCTTGGTGAGCGGCGCCAGATCGGGCGCCCTCACCGCCTGCCAAAGAGCCTTGGCGCGTGCCGCGCCCAAAAGCCCCTCGGCCTTGCGCCGGAGCTTTTCACCCCGCACCTCAAGGCTCATCGGCGCGTCGAGATCATAGCTGCCCTCGCGCAGTCCGCCGTCCTTCGATGTCACCGCCACACGCGCTTCCATCTCCGAAAGCCGCGGATCGGCCTCGACTGTCACCAGCCCCCGCAACGCCACCAGATCGGGCCGCCGCGCCATCTCGTCGGAGAAATTGGCAATGGCCGAGGTGTCGACGCCCGCCAGAACCATCGCCACGACATGGGCGTAGCTGAACTTGGCGCCAAGGCCGGTGTCGGGCGCGGGCTGATTGCAGACGGTCATCCAGCGCGGATGGGTGCGGATCCTGACCCTTTCGACATCGGCTCCCGAAGGCCCTAGCCCCCGCAAAGCCTCGATCGTCGCATGAAGCCCGTGGCAGCAGGCGTGGAACTTGTGGCTGACGCTTTCCATCCGCCATCTCGCCCCAAGCCCCTCCAGAGCATCCTCTTCGGCAATCCCGGCATGAGTTTGGCCAAATCCTTGCAGCCCGCTCAGACCGACCGGCGAAGAGGTGAAACCGCGCCCTGCCAGATCGGCCGCCTCGATCCCCGTCTCCGCCGCAATCCCCGCGTTATAGGGCTTGCCCATGGTGCCGAACTGGCTCTTGAGCCCCGAAGCCCGCGTCGCAGCCAGCCCCAGCGCCTGCACCATCGCCGCCTGCGACAGCCCGGCAATCCGCCCCGCCGCCAGCGTCGCGCCAAAGGCCCCCGCCGTCGCCGTCTGGTGAAACCCGATCTGATAGTGGTCCCGCCCAAGCCATAGCCCGACCCGCACCGACCCCTCCGCACCAATGAGCGCGGCTTCAATCATATCTTCCAGTCCAGCGCCCTTCACTTCGGCCATCGCCAAGGCGGCGGGGATCACCGCCACCGACGGATGGCCGATATGCGCGAAATGCGTGTCATCATAATCCAGAGCATGGCTGACCGCCCCGTTGACCAAAGCCGCCGCCCGCATCGGACCCTTGCCGCCACCGATCAGGCTCGCCTGCCCTGCCCCGCCCTCGTCGAGCGCCTTCGCCCGAAGGATCGCCGCCAGCGGTTCGGCCTCACCCGCAATCCCGCAGGCCGCCCAATCAAAGAGCGACAGACGCATCATCTCGCGCGCGCCCGCGCCCGTCACCGGAGCAATCGCAAATCCAGCAAGTGCCTCTTCGATGCTCATGGTGCCCCCCAATTTCTTTTGGCCATAAATACTCTCGCCGAAGGCGAAAGCAACGTCAGCCATAAAGCGCCTTCGCCCGGGTCTCGAAGGCCGCGATAATCCGCGTCATCGCCTCGTGAAAGAACATCCCCGCCGCGCCTTGCAAAAGCCGGTTGCGGAACTCGAAATCCACCTCGAAGCCCACTTCGCAGCCGCCCTCGACATCCGCAAACCGCCAGATCGACTGCAGATGCCGGAACGGCCCGTCGATATAGCGCGTGTCGATCCGGCTCTTGTCCTTCCAGAGCGTCACTTCGCTGCCGAAACTCTCGCGGAAGACTTTGAAGCTCACCACGAGATCGGCCAGCATCACCTCCGTCTCGCCCTGATCCGTCACCGACCGCACCCGCGCCGCCGCCGTCCAGGGCAGAAACTTCGGATAGCTCGCCACATCCGCCACCAGATCAAACATCTGGGCGGCGCTATAGGGCAGAACTCTCTGGTCGGAATGGGCGGGCATGAGGCGTCTTTCACTGGCGGGCTGCTCTCTCATGTCCTAGAGTGGCGCGCGGAAATCAACCCAAGAGACGCAGGACCTCATGCCAAACCGCCCCTATGTGATCGACGAAATGATCTCGGCCAAGTCCATCGCCGCCCGCATCGAGGGGCTCGCCAAAGAGATCAAACGCGAGTTTGCCAAGACCGACAAGCTCGTGGTCGTGGGCCTGTTGCGGGGGTCATTCGTGTTCATCGCCGATCTGGTGCGCGAGCTCGATCTGCCGGTCGAGGTCGATTTCCTCGAGGCCTCGTCCTATGGCGACGCGATGGAATCGAGCCGTGAGGTGCGGATCCTCAAGGACTTGCGGGGCCAGATCGAAGGGCGCGACGTGCTGGTTGTCGAGGATATCGTCGATACCGGCCACACGCTCAGCCATGTCACCGAGTTCCTGACGACCCGCCACCCCGGCAAACTCAAGACCATCGCCCTTCTCGACAAACCCTCGCGCCGCGAGGTGGATTTCCGCGCCGACTGGATCGGTTTCGAGATCCCCGACGAGTTTGTCGTGGGCTACGGCATCGACTTTGCACAGCGCAACCGCAACCTGCCCTATATCGGCAAAGTCCGGTTTACCTGAGCGATGGACCCCGTCCGCTGGCTTCTGCGCGCCAAGCGCTGGGCGCAAAATCCCCCCTCGGAAAAGCGGGTGATCCTTGTGCTCGGCGTCATCGCCGCCTGCCTCGCCCTCTATGCCGCCGACCGCTGGATCGGCCTGCCCGACTGGATGCACCTCACGCCCGCCTCCTCGCGCGATGTGATCCGCTAGGCAAATTCGGCAATGCGCGCCATCAGCGCCTCGGCAATCCGCTTGCGCGTATTCCGAAGGCGCGGCGCGTCGGCCAGATCGGCGTGGCTTGCGACCCAGACCGGCACATTGACCTCATTCGGCCCATCATGCAGCCGCTCGAGCCGCGGATCGGGATCACCAAGGCAATTCGGCAGGATCGCTTTGCCAAGACCGGCAGCCACCATCTCTCGCAGAACGGGGAAGCTGTCGGCGCCATTGACGATCTCCCCCGGCGCAAGCTCTTCTGCCATGAACTCCGCCGCCTTCGACCGTGACAGTGCGCCGCAAACGCCGAGCCACCTCAGTTCCCCGTCAGCATTCGCGGGACCATAGCTCCGCATTCCCAATATCCCTGCCTGATCCCCGGTCAACTCATCCGGCAGCTTGAGCGCGGGCCGCACACTGATATCGGCGTGCAAACGCGACAGGTCGAGGTGGGCATTGGTGCATTGTAGCTCGATCCGCAATTCCGGCGACTCGGCAGTGATTTCGGCCACGACATCTGGCAGAACCGAAATGCAGAAGGTGTCGGTCGATGTGACCCGCACCACGCCCGAAAGCTGCGCCTCGGCACCTTGCAAGATGCGCCCTACCGTATCAATCGCATTCCTTACCTCGCGCGCGGCCTCGACAAGGCGCAAGCGATCGGATGGTACCTGATAGCCTTGCGGGCTTCGCTCGAAGACTTCGGCCCCCTGCCGATCTTCGAATGCCGCGATCCGACGAAGCACAGTTGCATGGTTGACCTTGAGCATCCGAGAAGCCGCACTGACCGATCCGGTCTCCGCAACCGCCAAAACATACCTCAGATCGTCCCAGTTATCCCTGTGCATAAATTCGTAGGCTTTCCGCAATAATGACGACTGGTGCTTATTATGCACACAGGTATTCTTCTTGCATAGCCTCGTCTTTGATGGAGTTTGAAATGACCAAAATGCCCCTCCTCTCGGCCGTACTGGGTATGGTTGCCACTGTTGCCATCGGTGCCAACCACGCTGATCCGGCCATTTCCGCCGCGATAAAGGCCCGGCAAAGCCATATGCAGCTATTTGGCTTCAACCTCGGCACCCTTGGCGGAATGGCCCAAGGAAAGATCGAGTACGATGCAGAAAAGGCCCAGGTCGCCGCAAGCAACCTCGCCACGCTCGCTTCCGTAGACTTCGCCCCATACTTCGTCGTAGGCTCGTCTAACGCGGACGTATCTGAGACTCGGGCCCTCCCCGCGATGTGGGATGATCCTGAAGGAGTTCTGGCGGCGCTCGCGAAGTTGCAGGACGCAACAGCAGAGATGGCAGACTCTGCAGGCGATGGACTTGAAGGGCTACAGGCTGCCATGTCGGCTCTGGGGGGAGCGTGCGGTGCCTGTCACCAATCCTATCGGGCTCCAGCCAACTAAGTAGTGGCGCGGGACGGCGTGTCCTTTTCCGCTTGGTCTGCGCTGCTGGCAGCAGCGGCGCTCCTGACCGCCGTTATTCTCAGACCTGCCCCCTTACCCGACAATTTCATTGACGGCCTGACAGGGACTCCCGAAAGAGGAACGCTGGTTTTCGCGGCCAGCGGATGTGCCAGTTGTCACACCGCACCAAGCGCCCAGCCCAGTGAGAAACCCGTCCTCGCCGGAGGGCGCAGTTTTCAAAGCCCCTTCGGGACTTTTTTGGCCCCCAATATATCTTCGGGGCGTCAGGGACTTGGCGATTGGAGCGATATCGATATCGCGAATGCCATCCTGCTTGGCGAAGGGCGCGGACGCACCCATCTCTATCCTGTCCTGCCCTATACCGCCTATCGCAACATGACCCGACAGGACACGGCTGACCTTATCGCCTATCTCCGTACCCTCCCGGCGGATGAAACGCCAAACCAGCCTCATGACGTTGGATTCCCCTTTAATATCCGGATTGGACTCGGCTTTTGGAAGCTTCTGTTCAACCGGGGCGATTGGGTTCTGGAGGTGGCGTCAACGCCCGAGATCGAGCGTGGCCGATACCTTGTTGAAGCGCTCGGTCATTGTGGGGAGTGCCATACACCGCGAAATTTCCTCGGTGGGCTCGACACCTCTCAATGGCTAGCGGGCGCACCAAATCCGTCTGGCAAAGGCACAATACCGAACATCACCCCCGGCAAATTGGCTTGGAGCGAAGCCGAGATCGTTGATTTCCTTGCGACCGGATTCACCCCTGAGTTCGACAGCGCGGGCGGCGAAATGGCGGCCGTTATCGCCGAGCTCGCGCATCTCCCGCAGTCGGATCTGGAGGCAATTGCGGCCTACCTCAAAGCTATACCAGCGATCGACTAGCCCTGCGCCAGTTTGGCGAGACGCGCCGCCCGAAGCCGGGCGAAATCATCGCCTGCGTGATAGGACGAGCGGGTGAGCGGCGTGGCGGAGACCATCAGGAAACCCTTGCCATAGGCGGCTGTCTCGTAGGCCTTGAACTCTTCAGGGGTGACGAACCGGTCGACCTTGTGATGCTTGGGGGTCGGCTGGAGATATTGGCCGATGGTCAGGAAATCGATCCCGGCGGCGCGCATATCGTCCATGATCTGCATGACCGATTGGCGATCCTCGCCAAGGCCGACCATGATTCCCGATTTGGTGAACATCGACGGGTCCATCTCTTTCACCCGTTGAAGGAGCCGCAGCGAATGAAAATAGCGGGCCCCCGGGCGCACCGAGGGATAAAGGCCGGGAATGGTTTCAAGATTGTGGTTGAACACGTCGGGCTTGGCCCTGACCACCACTTCGACAACCTCGGGGCTGCACTTGAGGAAATCGGGGGTCAGGATCTCGATGGTGGTATCTGGTGATTGGTGCCGGATCGCGCGGATCGTCTGGGCAAAATGCTCGGCCCCGCCATCCTCAAGATCATCGCGATCGACGCTGGTAATCACAACGTGGTTGAGGCCAAGTTTCTTGACCGCATCGGCGACCCTGCCCGGCTCGAACACATCGAGCGCATCCGGGCGGCCGGTAGCGATATTGCAGAAGGAACAGCCGCGCGTGCAGATCTCGCCCATGATCATCATGGTGGCGTGGCCCTGGCTCCAGCATTCGCCCACGTTCGGGCAGGCGGCCTCTTCGCAGACGGTCGAAAGCTTGTGGGTCCGCAGGATGTCGCGGGTGTCCTTATAGCCTTGCGACACCGGCGCCTTGACCCGAATCCAATCCGGCTTCTTCGGCTGGGCATTGTCTGGCCGATGGGCCTTTTCCGGGTGGCGTTGGTCAGGCAGTTTCAGATCTCGCATCGCAGCGGGCTCCATCACGTTCGCTTGGTTGCCTCATACGGCCAATCGGCCCTTGGGGCAACCAAACCTGACGCATGGCAGCCATGCGCGCGGATCAGCCGATCAGGGGACCGAACCTCCCGTGCTGTTCCTCATAGTGCCGCGCCAGCCGTTGCAAGGCGATCCGCAAGACGATCTTGCCCGAGCGGGCCGCCCATCCAAGGTGCTGTTCTGTCGTCTCGAGCCCTTCAAGAAGGCAGCAACACCGCAGGGCAACATCACCCAACCCCGGGCCGAGGTCACGCAAAGCGGATTGGACACGCCCAAAGGCTGCACCCGAGGCACTATTGTCCAGGATCGCCGGCTCCTCGTCTTCGTCGAAGATCGCGCTCCAGTCGCTGCGGTATTTCGGGTCCATCTGACTGAGCTCATAATCCTCCCGCAGCCGCTCTCCGGCGGCAAGCAGGACTCGGGACAGAAACAGGCTACCATCTTTGTCGCGACGCCGCGCAAGGCCTACGAGCGGGCTATCGGTGACAGCAAAGCGTTGGACGCGGGCTTGCGGCAAGTCGTCTTCGATTACCGCTTTCCGCGCCACGACAAACTCGGCCGGCCCTTCGGCCATCGCGCGGGCACGGTTTTCACTTGCTGCAACCAGCTCGCGCAGAGCGGAGCGGCCCGCAGCGGTGATGTGATATCGCGCAACCCTGGCTCCGGGATCATGACAGGCAATCCAGTCACGCAGCGCCATGGCTTGCGCCACCTCCCGATCCACCACCGCCGACCGCGTGGTCGACCCGTCCGGTGCGTCTCGCACGACAACGGCCGTATCCATTTCTCGGCCGACGGCCAATACCGCCCCGGTTTCGACCAAGCGGCGCAGGATCCGCAGAGATTCGCTCCTAAGACGGCCTTCGCTGAGCGACTGCGCCACGATATCCGCACCCTGATTTGCGTCGGATTTCCGGTCCATTTGCATCGTATCCTTTTCTGCACTGGCCCGAAGGCCCCCAATCTGATCGGCAAGCGCGGAAAGAGCATCATCGATCAATGGATCATCGCGGCGGGTCTCATAGCGGCGCACCTGCCGAAGAACGGTCGATGGATGCAGCCCGGAGTTTCTGGCCAATCCGCGGATCGATCGCCCCTCTGTGGTGTGGGCAAGATAATGCCGTGCTCCTTGCGGCAACCACTGTGGCAGCCTGCCCTCCCGGTCGCTCCGAGGGCGACCGTTTTCGTAATCCTCTCCCGACATTCTTCCCTGCCTCCATTCAGTTTCAGCCGCGGCACTATTGTCGTTAATTTCGCAACAGTTTTCCGGCGAGAATGTTTTCAATTTCTACGACAACCGCACGATATCAACGTTTTCGCGCAACACAACCTTAGCGTGTGTCAGAACACTTGCTCACTTTGTTACCTCAGGAGAAACAATGCGCGACTTGAATGGAATGATCTCCGCCCTAAAGCGTCCGGGGATATTGGTCCGGACAGCAAAGATCGGCGCCGATGAATATCGCCGGGAAGTTCATTTGCGCCGGATACTAAAAAGTGAGGCCCCTGCCAAAACCGGTGAGGCAATCTTGCGCATTCTTGAAATAGAGTCAGAGATCAACGAACGCCGCGTCGCAAACCACGCCGAATACTCGGTCGCGGAGCACGTCGAGGTATTGATCGCGCTTTTGGGCGAGGCGCGTATACACCGCGCCGCCTATGGCCCGCCGCCCTCTACATGAAGGCGTCGGGCGCCGAGGCTTTCTTCTGCGCAACATAGGCGTTCAGCGCCTCTTCGATCGCCGGATCGAGCTCGGGCTTTTGATACTGCCCCAGAAGCTTTTCGACCCTTGCCGATGCAAGCGCCTGCGTATCGCGCGCACCCTCTTCGTCCCAAGTCTCGAAGGGCTTGTAGTCGAAGAGATCAGACCGCCAGAAGGCGCTTTTAAAGTTGGCCTGCGTGTGGGCGCAGCCGAGATAGTGGCCGCCCGGGCCAACTTCGCGGATCGCGTCCATCGCCTGCCCGTTCTCGGACATATCAATGCCCTTGGCGAGGTGATGCAGGGTGCCAAGCTGATCGGCGTCCATCACGAATTTCTCAAAGTCGGCCACAAGGCCGCCCTCGAGCCAGCCGCAGGCGTGCAGCATGAAGTTCACACCCGCCAGAAGGCCCATGTTGAGGCTGTTGGCCGATTCGTAGGCCGCCTGCGCGTCCGGCAGCTTGGAGCCACAGAAGCCACCGGCCGAGCGGTAGGGAAGCCCGAGGCGGCGCACAAGCTGGCCCACGCCATAGGTGATATGGGCCGCTTCCGGCGTGCCGAAGGTGGGCGCGCCCGAGTTCATGTCGATCGAGGTCACGAAAGCGCCCGCGATGACCGGCGCGCCTTTGCGGATCAGTTGGCTATAGGCCACGCCCGCCATCACTTCGGCCATGACCTGCGTGAGCGTGCCGGCCACCGACACCGGCGCCATCGCCCCGCCCACGATAAACGGCGAGATGATCGCGGCCTGATTGTTGCGGGCATAGACCTCGAGCGCGCCCATCATGATTCCGTCGAAGACCATCGGCGAATTGATGTTGATGAGCGAGGTCATCACCGTGTTCTGCTGAACAAAGTCCGCGCCAAAGAGGATCGAGGCCATATCGACCGAATCCTGCGCCCGGCTCGGCTCGGTCACCGAGCCCATGAAGGGCTTGTCCGAGAGGGTCATGTGCGAGAGGAGCATATCGAGGTGGCGCTTGTTCACCGGAATATCGGTCGGCTCGCAGACGGTGCCGCCCGAGTGGTGCAGCCACTTCGACATATAGCCGAGCTTCACGAATTTCTGGAAATCGTCGAGCGTCGCATAGCGGCGGCCGCCTTCGGCGGTGCGCACGAAGGGCGGGCCATAGACCGGCGCGAGAACGAGGTTGCGCCCGCCGATCTCGACGTTGCGGGCGGAATTGCGGGCGTGCTGGGTAAAGCTCGAGGGTGCTGTCTTGATCAACTCACGCGCAAGGCCGCGGGGAATGCGGACGCGCTCGCCCTGCACATCGGCGCCAGCGGCTTTCCAAAGCTCAAGAGCGGCGGGGTTTTCGACGAAATTGACGCCGATCTCTTCAAGCACGGTCTCGGCGTTGTGCTCGATGATCTGGAGCGCCTCTTCGTTGAGGATCTCGAGGTTGGGGATCTTGCGCTCGATGAAACGGGCGGTTTCCACACTCACCGCCGTCCGCTCGGCACGGCGGGCGGCGCCACCACCACCACGGGCACGACGGGACGGTTGGACTTCGGCTGCATCGGACATGGGGCGATCCTCCAGAAAATTGCTCTAGCAGATAGCTCCAGTCG
>JAHEBR010000242.1 GCA_024642185.1 Marivivens sp.
CTTGGTCACGAGGAAGGCAGATTTCACGTTGATATCCATCAGCCGGTCGTATTCCGAATCCGGCGTCTCGTGCAGCGGCGCGACGATGATCGTGCCTGCGTGATTGAACAGAACGTTGTAGGGGCCGAAGGCTTCGATGGCGCCCTCGAAGGCGGCGTCGATCTGATCGGGCTTGGTCACGTCACAGTGGAAGAAGGCGGCCTCGCCGCCTGCGTCCTTGATCATCCGGACGGTCTCGGCCCCCGCATCGTCCTGAATGTCGAAGATCGAGACCTTGGCGCCCTCGCGGGCGAAGGCCAACGAGGCTGCCCGCCCCATACCTGCCGCGCCGCCAGTGATGACTGCAACCTTGCCTGCAAGCCGTCCGCCCATCTTCGTTTCTCCCTAAATAGATTCGCCGCCGTCCACCACGAAGGCCTGCCCCGTCATGAAGGACGACAGGTCCGAGGCGAGGAAAACGATCGCATCGGCGATTTCCTCGACGCTGGCCCAGCGGCGCATCGGGATGCTGCCGGCGATATATTTCTCAAGCTCGCGGCGTCCGCCCATCTGCTCTTCGAAACCGGCATTGAACGGCGTGTCGACGAAACCGGGGCAAAGCGCGTTGAAGCGGATGTTGTCGCGGGCATAGTCGGCGGCCATCTGGCGGGTCATCGCCACGGCGGCGTGTTTGGTCGTCGCATAGGCGATCATCTCGCGGTCATACTGGACGCCCGAATTGGAGGCGGTGATGATCACGCTGCCGCCGCCTTGGGCGCGCATCTGGCCGACCACGGCCTTGGCCACCACGAAGTGCGAGCGCACGTTCAGCGCCCAGCTGTCGTCCAGATCCGCCGCCGAGACCTGCTCAAGCGTGCCGGGAACCTGACGCCCGGCATGGGAATGCAGCACATCGAGCCGCCCGTGGCGCGCGATCACAGCGGCGATCGCGGCATCAATCCCGGCATCATCGGTCACATCCAGCTGCATGCTCTCGGCAGACAGTCCCTCGCCCACAAGCGCGGCCGCGACCGAGGCCGCCAGCGCCCCCTCAAGATCGGTGACAACGACATGCGCGCCGGCCCGCGCCATCGCAATTGCCCCAGCACGGCCAATGCCCGACCCCGCCCCCGTCACAAAGGCCACGCGGCCCTTGAGCGGGCTGGCGTAGCCCGTGATCTTCATGCGCTCGTCGAGCATTTATTTGACCTTTCTCGACCCGCGCCGAAGCAGCGTCTGGGCAATCAGAAGAATGAAGAGCGACGCCCCGAGCACCATCGTGCCGATAGCGTTGATTTCGGGCGTGACGCCGCGGCGGATGGACGAGAAGACATAGATCGGCAGCGTCGTCTCGGAGCCCGCGACGAAGAAAGCGATGATGAAATCGTCAAAGCTGAAGGTGAAACTCAGCAAGAAACCTGCCGCAATCGCCGGAAAGATCTGAGGCAGTGTGACTTGCCGAAAGGTGCCGAATGGCGTGGCATAAAGGTCGGATGAGGCCTCGGTCAGCGAACGGTCCATGCCCGCCAGCCGCGCCCGCACGATGATGATGCACAGCGCCATCAGAAACATCGTATGCGCACCCACGAGCGAGGTCTTGCCCATTTGCAGACGCGGCGCAGCCGAAGCAAAGGGCCAGATCGCGTCAAGAAGCGGGTTCAGCTGCTCGAAAATCGTCACAAGCCCGATCAGCGTCGCGATGCCGATCACAATGCCGGGGATCATCACGGCGACGTTGATCACCGCGTCAAAGGCTGTCCGCACCGGCCCCCTGATCCCTTGCAGTGCGACCGCCGCCATCGCGCCAAAGACGCTGGCGAAAAGGGCCGACAAAAGCGCCACGGTCAGGCTCGTCTTGAGCGCGTCCATGATGAAGGGATTGGCCAGCGCCTTGCCATACCACTTGACCGAGAAGCCCGCGAAATCGCTCGCGTTGCGGCCCGAGTTGAAGCTGAAAACCGCGATCACCCCGATCGGGATGTAGAGGAAGAGATAGACGAAAGTGGCGTAAATTCTCATGGCGTCCTCAGATCAGCGACACGTCATCACGGTTGGCCGAAAGCCGCGCCATGAAGCGCATATAGACCGTCACCGTGGCCAACATCACCACGATCAGTGTCACCGCGACCGCCGAGCCAAAGGCCCAGTTGCGCGACTGCAGGAACAGATCGACAAGCGCGTTGCCGACAAAGAACACCTTGCCGCCGCCAAGGATCGCGGGGATCAGGTATTCCCCCATCAGAAGAATGAAGACGAGCATACAGCCCGTGGCGATGCCGGGGATCGACAGCGGCAGGGTGATTTGCAGGAAGGTCCGCCAAGGCTTGGCGCCAAGGTCCGACGAGGCCTCAAGCAGGCGTTTGTCGAGCCGGTCGAGGCTCACGAAAATCGGGAAGACCATCAAGGGCAGATAGCCATAGATGATGCCCACGAGCACCGAGAATGGCGTGTTGATCAGGCGGATTGCGGGAAAGCCGATAAACTCGATGAGCGCCGGAATACCGCGCCCGCCCAAGAGGAAGATCCACGCATAGCTGCGGATCAGGATCGAGGTCCAGAACGGCACGATCACCAACACCAGAAGCAGCATCTTCCACTTCGCGCTGACCCGAACGGCCAGAAAATAGGCCAAGGGATAGGCGATCAAAAGCGCCGAAAGGGTGCCGACCGGCGCAAGGACAAGCGTGTTGCGAAACGCCGCCCAGCGCGCCGGAAGGTTTGCGTATTGATCGAAGGTGAAGGCCGGCACATAGCCGCCAGCCGCCCCCCTCTCGCCAAAGCTGAAGATGAGGACGACTGACAAAGGCACGACCAGCATCAGCAGGAACCAGGCCCCCGCCGGTGCAAGCAACAGAAAGTTGCGCGTGCGTTGCGTCATGTCGTCCTCGCCCCGTTCTTTCGACGTCTTAGGCCGACTTGAAGCGCGCCATCAGCTCGGCGCGGTTCGGGTCGGTCAGGGTCACGGCCGCGCCGAACTCGAGCGGCGTCAGAAGCTCGGCCGCCGGATAGAGGATCGGGTCGTTCAGAAGGCTCTCGGGCAGCAGCGCGTTGGTGTGCGCGTCGGCCGACGGGTAGCCATGGAACAGAACCTCTTTGGCGTTGACCGCCGGATCGAGCAGGAAGTTGATCAGCGCATAGGCCGCCTCGCGGTGCGGGGTGCCTTTCGGGATGGCATAATAGTCCGACCAGATCTCGCCGCCCTCGCGGCCCAGAACATAGGCGATCTCGGGGATGTCGGTGTTGAGCTGCTTGCCGTCGCCGGTCCAGCACATGGTCATCCAGGCATCGCCATTGCGCATCGAGGGCTGATAGTCCGACGAGATCGCAAAGAGGTGCGGCTTGACGTCGATCAGCAGTTTTTCGGCATCGGCCAGCTCGGCGGCGTCGACCGAGTTGAAGGAATAGCCGAAGTATTTCAGCGCGTTACCGATGGTGGTCAGCTGGTAATCATGGACCATGGTGCGGCCCGAGAAGCTGTCCATCG
>JAHEBR010000243.1 GCA_024642185.1 Marivivens sp.
CTTGATCTCGACGAAATTGCCGACATGGACATCTTCGGCCAGTTCCGCTCCGGGGCGCAGGCGGGCGAAGGGGCCGACGATGGCGCCGCGGCTGACGTGGCAGCCTTCGAGATGCGAGAAAGACCGGATGCGCGCGCCGGATTCGATGGTGACGCCAGTGGCAAAGACGACATTCGGCTCGATCACCGCATCGCGGCCGATCACCGTGTCATGCGCGAAGTGCACCGTCTCAGGCGCGATGAGCGTCACGCCATCCTCGAGCGCCTCGGCCCGCATCCGCGCCTGAAGCCGCGCTTCGGCGGCGGTCAGCTCGGCGCGGGTGTTGATCCCGAGGGTCTCGGCCTCGTCGCAGACAACAACGCCCGCCGAAAGGCCGCGCGCGCGGGCAAGGCCGATCACGTCGGTGAGGTAGTATTCGCCGGAGGCATTCGCATTGCCGACCGCGTCGATCAGCGAGAAGAGCGTGGCGGCGTCAGCCGTCAGAACGCCCGAGTTGCAGAGCGTAATCGCCCGCTCCGCCTCGCTTGCGTCTTTGAACTCGACAATCCGTTCCAGCCGGTCGCCTGTCGTCACCAGCCGCCCATAGCGGCCCGGTTCGGCGGCGTCGAAGCCCAGAACCACCACGTCATGCGCGGCGCGGGCGGCGGCCAGCGCCTCGAGCGTTTCGCCGGAAATGAAAGGCGTATCGCCATAGAGAACCACGATATCGCCCGAGTAACCCTCAAGCGCCGCCTTGGCCTGCGCCACGGCGTGGGCCGTGCCAAGCTGCTCGGCCTGCTCCGCGATCCGCACATCGGGATCCCAGCCGCGTGCTGCCTTGGCCACAGCCTCGCCACCGTGGCCGGTCACCACGACCGTGCGTTCCGGCGCGAGCGCGGCCCCTGATTTGAGCGCATGGACAACCAGAGGCGCCCCGCCAAGGGGGTGCAGAACCTTCGGCAGGTCGGAATTCATCCGCGTGCCCTGACCGGCGGCCAGAATAACCAAAGCAATGCTCATCAGCGCCTCAAACCTGTTCTTGCCGCACCTTCTATCGGGCGCGATGCGAAGCGCAAGGTTTTCGGGGTTCACAAGACCTTTCGCTTCGTTACACCGACTGTAACAGAAGGAGAGGCCAATGCGCAGCGTGATTTTCGATCTCGACGGGACCTTGGCCGACACGAGCCGCGATCTTGTGGCTGCAGCCAACGTTTGCTTTCGGGCGCTGGGCCTTGGCGATGTGCTCGATCCGGCGCGCGATGCCAGCACGGCGATGCGCGGCGGGCGGGCCATGCTGCGGCTTGGTTTCGAGCGGACAGGCAGCCACGGAGCCGATGAAATCGACCGGCAATATCCGATCCTTCTGGAAGCATATGGGGCCAACCTCTCCAGCGAGAGCTTTCTTTTCCCCGGCGCGATGGAGGCGGTCGAGGCGCTGCGCGGGGCTGGCTTCGCTGTGGGCATCTGCACCAACAAGCCCGAGGCGCTGGCCGAACGCCTGATGCGCGATCTCGGTGCGCGGCAGGCTTTCGCCTCGCTTGTCGGGGCCGATACGCTGCCCGTGCGCAAGCCCGACCCTGCGCCCCTCATCGAGGCCGTGCGCCGCGCGGGCGGGCGGCTCGAACGCTCGCTCCTTGTGGGCGATACCGTGACCGACCGCGACACCGCGCGGGCGGCGGGGGTGCCGTCGGTCCTCGTCACCTTCGGCCCCACGGGGCAGGCGGTGCGCGATCTCGCGCCCGAGGCGGTGATCGACAGGTTTGACGAACTCGCCGCCGTGGCCGAAGCGCTGCTCCCGCTCTGACCCATTGACCGGCGCTCTGGTCTGGTCAGAGTGTCGGCAAAGGAGTGCGCCCCATGCTTGGAACCACGCGCCGCCCGGTGATCCTTCTGGCGATCGGCCAGACCCTCGCCTGGGCCAGCATCTATTACACCTTCCCTGCGCTTCTTCTGCGCTGGGAGCAGGATATGGGTTGGTCCAAGCCCGAGGTGACCATGGCGATCACCCTGGGCGTTCTGATCTCGGCCCTGATGGCGCCGCTCGCCGGGCGGATCATCGACGCAGGGCGCGGCCCGCATATGATGGCCGGCGCGGCGGTTCTGGGGGGTGCTCTGATGATCCTCCTGTCGCGGGTCGAGACGCTCTGGCAGTTCTATCTGGTCTGGGGCGGCATTGGCGTCGCCATGTCGGGGGCGCTTTATGAACCCTGCTTTGCCCTTGTGACCCGCGCCAAGGGGGCGGGGGCCAAGGGCTCGATCGTGCTCATCACGCTGGTGGCGGGCTTTGCCAGCACCATCTCGTTTCCGGCGGTTCACGCGGTGGCCGAGGCGGGCGGCTGGCGGGCGGCCGTCCTCATGGCGGCGGGGGTGGTGATGTTCGGCTCGGCGCCGCTGCATTGGATCGGAGGGCGGGCGCTCGAGGCGGGGCGGGTCGAGGAGCCGGTGGCCGAAGCCACGACCCCCGCGCCCCGGCGCGCCTTCCTGCGGCGTCCGGCCTTCTGGTATCTGGCGGCGGGGTTTTCGATGGTGGCGCTGGTGCATGGCGCGACGCTGCATCACCTCCTGTCCTATCTCGACGAGCGCGGGCTAAGCCCCGAGACAGCCGTCCTCGCCGCCTCCTTCATCGGGCCGATGCAGGTGGCTGGGCGGCTCGCGATGATGATGAGCGAGAAATACATCTCGCATCACGGCGTGGCGCTCACGGCCTTTGGCCTCATTGCGGCCTCTGTCGCGCTCCTTTGGCTCGGGCAGGGGGCGCCGGTGACGCTCTCGGGCTTTGTCATGCTCTTTGCGGGCGCCTATGGCACCGTCTCGATCCTGCGCCCGCTGATCACCCGCGATATCCTTGGCGGGCGTGATTTCGGCGCGAAATCAGGGGCTTTGGCGCTGCCCTATCTGATCGGCTCGGCCAGCGCGCCCTGGCTTGGCGCGGTGGTCTGGCGGGCCGGCGGCTATGGGCTGATGTTCGCGATCCTGATTGGCCTCATGGCGCTGGGCTGCGGGTTCTACCTCGCCGCACATCTGCGCGCCGACCGGGACCGGCGCAAAGCCGAGGCTTGACCGGACGGCGGCAGTTCCGTATTAAATGAACACCTGTTCAATAAACGGAGTCGGCCGATGTTTACCGCCTCGATGAGATTCGACCTTGGCGACGAGGTGAACGCCCTGCGCGAGATGGTCCATTCCTTCGCGCAAGCGCGGATCAAGCCGATGGCGGCGGAGATCGACCGCGCCAACCTCTTTCCGGCGGAGTTGTGGAAGGAACTGGGCGACCTCGGCCTTCTGGGCATCACCGTGCCGGAGGAGTTCGGCGGGGTCGGCCTTGGCTATCTCGCCCATGTGGTCGCCGTCGAGGAAATCGCCCGCGCCTCGGCCTCGGTGAGCCTCTCCTATGGCGCGCATTCGAACCTTTGCGTCAACCAGATCAACCGCAACGGCACGCCCGAGCAAAAGCGCAAATACCTGCCGGGGCTGATCTC
>JAHEBR010000038.1 GCA_024642185.1 Marivivens sp.
TTCCCCGCCTCGCCCGCCGCCCAAGAGATGCGCGTGGCCTATCACGCGGCCTGTTCGCTGCAGCACGGGCAGAAGATCAAGACCCTGCCCAAAGACCTTTTGAAAAAGGCCGGTTTCACGGTTCTGGAACCTGCCGATCCGCACCTCTGCTGTGGCTCTGCCGGCACCTATAACCTGATGCAGCCCGAGATTTCCGGCCAGCTCAAGGCCCGCAAGGTCCGCACGCTTGAGGCGCTGACGCCGGATGTGATCGCCGCCGGCAACATCGGCTGCATGATGCAGATCGGCTCGGGCACCGGCGTTCCGGTTGTCCATACGGTCGAGCTTCTCGATTGGGTCACGGGCGGGCCGATCCCGCCCGCGATGGGCGAGCACGGGCGGCCCAAGTCGGATATTCCAATTCTGCGGTGATCGCGTAAGCTGGCCTCGGCCCCGCACCAAGACGGGGCATCGAGGATGACAGAATGATCCCGATCTTTCGGCTCTTTGCAGTGTGGCTCTGCCTCGCCTCCGGTGTGGCGGCGCAAGGCACCGGTCTGATCTCGCTCCAGACGGGACAGGCCGGCAAAGGCTGGGAGGGTGTCGGGCGCGTTGATATCGACGGCAAGGGATTTTGCAGCGGGGCGTTGATCGCTGAGAACCTCGTTTTGACTGCTGCGCACTGTCTTTTCGACAAAGATGGCGCCGCAATTGATGCCGAGCGTTTTCATTTTCTGGCGGGCCTTCGCACAGGCCGCGCCGAGGCCTATCGCGATGTGCGACGCGCTGTCGCGCATCCGGCCTATGCATTGCGCCTCGGGCGGAGCAGCACCGAGGCCGTGCCCTTTGATCTTGCCCTTCTCGAACTGAGCCAGCCTATCCGCACCTCGAAGATCGCGCCCTTTCCGATTTCGGGGGATGCCGATGCCGCAGACGAGCTGGCCGTTGTCTCCTATGCCCGCGACCGCGATACCGCCCCTTCGCTGCAAGACCTCTGCGGCGTGATCGGGGTTCAGGACGGGATCGTGATCATGGATTGCGATGCCGATTTCGGCGCGAGCGGCGCGCCGGTATTCGACGTGCGAAACGGTGTGGCGCAGGTCGTTTCGATTATCTCGGCCATGGCCAAACTCGAGGGTCAGCCCGTCAGCATCGGCCCCGACCTTGGCGCCGCCTTCGATGACCTGATGACCCATTTCATCGAATCCGCCCCGGCATGGTCGAACGGCGGGCAGCGGGTCATCACCCCCGGAGAGCGCACCGAAACGGGCGCAAAGTTCGTTCAGCCCTGAGCCCTTGAAAGGGGCGGAAGCTGCCCCCAAATCTAGGATACCGGGGCGCCGTTCGGGCCTCGGATCACCGCCTGTCCCCTCGGGAAGGCCCATAGTTGTCGCTCAATGGAGGATAACCCATGCGCAGTTTTGATCTCACGCCCCTTTACCGTTCCACCGTCGGATTCGACCAGATCGCCGACCTGATGGACCGTGTTTTCGCCAGCGAAACCCCTGGCCAGAGCTACCCCCCCTATAACATCGAGAAGACCGCCGAAGACGGCTGGCGCATCTCGATCGCCGTCGCCGGCTTTGCCGACCAAGACCTCGCCGTCGAGGTTCGCGAAAACACCCTTTTCGTGTCGGGCCGCAAGGCCAGCGAGGATGGGGCCCGCGTATTTCTGCACCGTGCCATCGCGACCCGCGCTTTCGAGCGCCGCTTTCACCTTGCCGACCACGTCCATGTGAAGGGCGCGAGCCACGAGAACGGGATGCTCAACATCGACCTGCAGCGCGAAGTGCCCGAAGCGCTCAAGCCGCGCCGGATCGAGATTTCCGGCACCGCGCCGGTTGAGCGCGATCTTGTCGAGGCAAAGGCCGTCAACTGATCCGGCCTGACGTAAAACACCAACCTTCAAGCACCAACGAACGCGGGCTCTCAGCCCGCGTTTTTTTGATGCAAGTGTCGGTTCCGGTGCTTGGCAGACTGCGGAAACCTCGCCTAGGCTGAGACGGTCGGCAATGAGTCTGCTCAACTATGCACCACGTTACAGAGTTTCCGCGCGAGATCACCGAAATCCCGGATCAGGGCATCGTCCTGAGCGACGGTTGCAGGCTTTCGGCGCGGATCTGGATGCCCAACGATGCGGCGTCCGATCCTGTTCCCGCCGTTCTTGAATACATCCCCTATCGCAAGCGCGACGGAACCCTGCCGCGCGATGAGCTGATGCACCCCTATTTCGCCGGGCACGGCTATGCCGCCGTGCGGGTCGATATGCGCGGCAATGGCGACAGCGAAGGGCTGATGGCCGACGAATACACCGAGCGGGAGCTGTCCGACGCCTGCGAGGTGATCGCCTGGCTGGCGGCGCAGCCGTGGTGCAGCGGCAAAGTGGGCATGATGGGCAAGAGCTGGGGCGGGTTCAATTGCCTGCAAACAGCGGCGCTGCGCCCGCCAGCGCTCAAGGCCGTGGTGACGGTCTGCTCCACCACCGACCGCTTTGCCGACGATATCCATTTCAAGGGCGGCTGCCTTCTGGGGGAAAACCTCGGCTGGGGCGCAGTCATGCTCTCCTTCTCCTCACGCCCGCCCGATCCGATGCTGCGCAACGACTGGCGCGACGACTGGATGCGGCGGCTCGAGAACGAGCCGTTCCTCTCGCCCCTCTGGGCCAGCCACCAGTCGCGCGACGCCTATTGGAAGCATGGGTCGGTCTGCGAGGATTACAGCGCCATCGAGGCGCCGGTTCTGGCCATCGGCGGCTGGGCCGACAACTATATGAACACGGTCTCGCATCTCGTTTCGAACCTTTCGGTTCCGGCCAAGGGGATCGTCGGCCCTTGGGTGCATCAGTATCCCCATACCGCCGTTCCGGGGCCGCAGATCGGCTTTCTGCAAGAGGCGCTGCGCTGGTGGGATCGGTGGCTCAAGGACATCCCCAACGGGGCCGAGGATGATCCGGCCTACCGCGCCTACCTTCTCGACAGCGCCCCGCCCGATGCCAACGCGGGCGACCGGCCCGGCGTCTGGCTGGCCGAGCAGGATTGGCCGAGCGCCCGCACGACCGGGGCCACGCTGCACCTGACCGACGTCGGCCTTGCCCTCGAGGCGGGGCCGCTGTCGAAAACCGTCTCGACGCCCCAGCATCTGGGGATGCACACGGGCGAGTTTTTCCCGATGGGCCGCAACGCCGAGATGCCCGGCGATCAGCGGCCCGACGATGCGCTTTCGGTCTGCTTCGACACCGCTCCGCTCGAGGCGCCGCTCTCCCTCCTCGGCGCGCCGGAGATCACGCTTGATCTGACAACCGACAGCCCGCGCGCCTTCCTTTCCGCCCGCCTCTGCGACGTGGCGCCCGATGGCTCCTCGGTCCGTATCTGCCACGGCATCCTGAACCTCGCGCACCGCGACAGCATGGAGCATCCCTCCGATCCCACCCCCGGCGAGCCCCTCAAGATCCGCCTCATCCTCGATCAGACCGGCTATCGCCTCGCTGCTGGTCACCGCCTGCGGCTGGCCCTTTCGACGACCTACTGGCCCTT
Source organism: Marivivens sp. (assembly GCA_024642185.1). Lineage (GTDB taxonomy): Bacteria > Pseudomonadota > Alphaproteobacteria > Rhodobacterales > Rhodobacteraceae > RFZI01. The sequence continues at coordinate 3,513 of JAHEBR010000038.1, forward strand.
CGTCTGGCCCTCGGCCGAGGCTGCTGCGCTTGCTCTCTCGTCGGGCCGGCTGACTTTACCGGTCCATCCCGGCGCGGAGGCTGACGAATGGACCTTTCCGCCCGCAGAAGCCGCGCGCCCGGCGAACCTTATGACCCTGCGCGATGGGTCCGCCTCGCGCACCATCGAGCATGACCTTGTCACCGGAACGCACCGTTTGGTCGTGTTCAACGACGAGGGCGCGACCGAGAACCTCGATCACGGGCTCTGCACCGCCGAGACGAGCAAGGAGGTCTGGTCAATTCAAAGTGATGACCCGCTATCGGCACGGGTCGATATTGTCTGGAATCAGGAGCTTTGGCGCGGGGCGTGGCGCATTGCCACCGAAGCCTCGGCCTCGATGTGGGCCGATAAGCAGATGTTGCACATGCAGGCGAAGATTATCGCCAAGGAGGGCGATCACGAAGTTTTCGTAAGGGAATTCAAGGATTCAGTAGCCAGAAACCATCTCTAGAGGCCACAATCCTTTCAGGACAGTTGCCGCAACGAGAGAATCGCGGTTATTGATTGGTCAATCAATAAAACCATCAGGGAGACTAATATGAACGACGAACTCAAATACCTCGCTGGGCGGGCCGCCCAGGGCCGGGTCAGCCGCCGTGCCTTCATGGGCCGCGCCGCTGCTCTTGGCATCAGCGCCGGTATGGCCGGCAATATGCTTGCTTCGGCCGTGTCCGCTCAGGGCGCGGTCAAAGGCGGGACGCTTCGGATCGGTTCCGTTGGCGGGGAAAGCACCAACAGCCTTGATCCCGCACTCGCCGCGAGCCAGGTTCCCTATCACAACTTGCACCAGTTCGGTGAAACACTGGTCGAAGTGAAGGCCGACGGCAGCATTGGCCATCGTCTTGCTGAGTCCGTTGAATCCACTCCGGACGCGAAGACGTGGATGTTCAAGATGCGTAGCGGCGTCGAATTCCACAACGGCAAGACCGTCACCGCCGAAGACGCGATGCGGACCATGGAGCGCCACTCCAACGACGACGCACAGTCGGGCGCCTTGGGCATCATGCGGGGCATCGAATCGATGAAGGTTGACGGCGATGTCTTCTCCGTCACCCTGTCGACACCCAACGCCGACCTTCCCTACCTGCTGGCCGACTATCACCTGCAGATCCAGCCAGACGGCGGCTTTGACGATCCGGGCGCAGGCATTGGCGCGGGCGCCTATATGCTCGAAGCCAACGAGCCGGGCGCACGCCACCTGTGGAAGAAGAACCCCAACTACTGGGATGACAGCCGTGGCCATGTCGACGAGGTCGAAATCCTTGTCATCAACGACGCGACCGCCCGTATGGCCGCCCTTCAGTCGGGTCAGGTCCATATCGTCAACCGTGTCGACCCCAAGGTGGCCCAGCTTCTCGGCCGTTCGCCGGGCGTGCAGGTCGTCAACGTGGGTGGTCCGGGTCACTATGTGTTCATCATGCACTGCGACACCGAGCCCTTTGCCAACAATGATCTGCGGATGGCGCTGAAGCTGGCGATCAACCGTCAGGAAATGGTCGACAAGATCCTCAACGGCTATGGCACGGTCGGCAACGACTTTCCGATCAACGCCGCATACCCGCTGTTTGACGACAGCATCCCGCAGCGCGAATACGATCCCGCCGCGGCCGCTGAATACTACAAGAAGTCGGGCCATGACGGTTCGCCGATCGTGCTGCGCGTCGCAGACGGTGCCTTCCCGGGCGCTGTTGAAGCGGCTCAGCTTTATCAGCAGTCGGCAGCTGCCGCCGGTATCCCGCTTGAGATCAAGCGCGAACCCAACGATGGCTATTGGTCGGATGTCTGGAACGTTCAGCCCTTCTGCGCCTCCTATTGGGGCGGCCGTCCGGTTCAGGACCAGATGTATTCGACAGCTTATCTCTCGACCGCAGACTGGAACGACACCCGGTTCAACAACGCCCATTTCGATGAGTTGCTGCTTTCGGCCCGTGCCGAGCTGGATCTCGGCAAGCGCAAAGGCATCTACAGCGAGATGGCCCATATCATGCGCGACGAAGGCGGCCTGATCTGCCCGATGTTCAACGACTATGTCGATGGCCTGTCGGACAAGATCCAAGGTTGGGAAGAAGACGGCACCGGCGAACTTATGGGTGGCCGTGCCAGCCAGGTATGTTGGTTGGCCTAACCGGGTGAAAGGTATGCACCCGATTGTAAAACTCTTGTCCCAGCGCATTGCGCTGGGACTACTCCTGATCCTTGCCACCTCGGCCCTGATCTTTGCGGGAACGCAGATCCTTCCGGGCGATGTGGCGCAATCCATCCTTGGGCAATCGGCGACGCCAGAAGCCCTCGCCAACCTGCGCGAAGAGCTCGGATTGAACGAGCCTGCCCTATCTCGCTATTTTGACTGGCTCTTTGGCGCGCTGCACGGCGATCTCGGCACCGCCCTGACCAACGGCAAGGACATCGCCTCTTCTATGGCGGGCCGCCTTGGCAACACCCTTTTCCTCGCATTCTGGGCCGCGATCATTGCGGTTCCGCTTGCCCTCATTCTTGGCCTTGTCGCCGCGCGCTATGCTGGCCGCTGGCCCGACAAGCTCATCTCTGGCGTAACGCTCGCCACGATTTCCCTTCCCGAATTCGTGGTCGGATACATCGTCATGTATATCCTTGCGGTGAACTACAGGCTGTTCCCATCGACCGCGGTCATTTATGACAGTATGTCGCTTTGGGAAAAGCTCAATGCCATTGCCCTGCCAGTGATCGTTCTGGTGCTCGTGGTTCTTGCCCACATGATGCGGATGACGCGTGCCGCGATCCTCAATGTGATGCAGTCGGCCTATATCGAAACCGCCGAACTCAAGGGCCTCAAGCCCTCTGCGATCATTTCGCGCCACGCTTTCCCCAACGCAATTGCGCCGGTGGTCAACGTCGTGATGCTCAACCTCGCCTATCTGGTCGTTGGTGTCGTCGTTGTCGAAGTGGTCTTTGTCTACCCCGGAATTGGCCAATATCTCGTTGACCATGTGTCCAAGCGCGACGTGCCTGTTGTTCAGGCCTGCGGCCTGGTCTTTGCGGCTGTCTATATCGGCCTCAACATTCTGGCCGATGTCGTTTCAATTCTGACCAATCCCAGACTGAGGCACCCGAAATGAGACGGATCCCAATCTCCGCCCTTATCGGCCTGTTTTTCACAGCGCTGTTCTTCCTTAGCGCCATTTTTGCCGATTTCATCGCCCCCTATGGCATGGCCGAGGTGGTTTCCAATTCGATCTGGGATCCGATGTCGCGCGAGCACCCGCTCGGCACGGATGCGCTTGGCCGGGATATGCTCAGCCGGATGATCTATGGCGGTCAGACGACGATCTATATCGCAACGATGGCCACCGTCCTGAGCTTCACTCTTGGCTCGATCCTTGGGTTCAGCGCCGCCACGCTTGGCGGATGGATCGATCAGGCCCTCTCGCGGCTTGTTGATTTGATGATGTCGGTTCCCTCACTGATCCTTGCGCTGGTCGTTCTGTCGGTCATGCCAGTGTCGACGACGATACTGATCCTTGTGATGGGCCTGCTGGACTCGACCCGCGTCTTCCGCCTCAGCCGCGCAGTCGCCGTTGACATCACAGTGATGGACTATGTCGAAGCCGCCCGCCTGCGCGGCGAAGGCACCGGCTGGATCGTCTTCCGCGAGATTCTGCCCAACGCGCTCTCGCCGCTCGTGGCCGAACTGGGCCTGCGCTTCATCTTTGCGGTGCTTTTCATCTCGACGCTTTCGTTCCTCGGCCTCGGCGTTCAGCCTCCGCTTGCGGACTGGGGCGGCATTGTGAAGGAAAACAAGGAAGGCCTCGTCTACGGCATATCCGCAGCTCTCGTTCCCGCTGTCGCCATTGCCGCGCTCGCGATCTCGGTCAACCTTGTTGCCGACTGGGTTCTCAACCGCACTACCAGCCTGAAAGGAGGCCGCGGTGCCTGAGACCCTGCTCGACATCAAGAACCTCAAGATTGAAGCCACCGTCTATCCGCCGGGCGAAGACCCGCATGACATCACCATCGTTGAAGGGGTCTCGGTTGGCCTCGAGGGCGGCAAGGTGCTGGGCCTGATCGGTGAATCCGGCGCCGGAAAATCGACCATTGGCCTCTCGGCCATGGCCTTTGGCCGCGGTGGCGTTCGGATCACAGGCGGAGAGGTCACGCTCAATGGCCGCGATATCCTCAAACTTGGCCCCAAGGGCCTTCGGGGCTTGCGCGGGCGCGAGGTGACCTATGTCGCCCAATCGGCGGCCGCCTCGTTCAACCCCGCCAAGCGCCTGATGGAGCAGGTCATCGAGGCCACGCTCAAACACGGCCTCTGCAGCCGCTCCGAGGCCGAGGCGCGCGCCGTCAAACTCTTCCGCAAGCTCGGCCTGCCCAACCCCGAAACCATCGGCAGCCGCTATCCCCATCAGGTGTCGGGCGGCCAGCTCCAGCGCGTGATGACAGCGATGGCGCTTTGCCCCGAGCCGAGCCTCGTAATCTTTGACGAACCCACCACCGCGCTTGACGTAACCACCCAGATCGACGTCTTGGCCGCGATCAAAGAGGCCATCCGCGATACCGGCGTCGCTGCGCTTTATATCACCCACGACCTCGCCGTCGTGGCGCAGGTCTCGGATCACATCCTCGTTCTGCGCAATGGCAACAAGGTCGAATACGGCCCCGTCAAACAGATCATCGAAGACCCGCAGGAAGACTATACCCGCGCGCTGGTCTCCGTCCGCTCGATCGACCACGAAGAGAAGAAGCCCGCCGAGCCGGTCCTGCGCGTCGACAACGTGACCGCCCGCTACAAAGGCACGAATTTCGATGTTCTCTCGAATGTGAGCGTCGACGTCGCCCCCGGCCAAACGCTTGCTATCGTTGGCGAAAGCGGCTCGGGCAAATCGACCCTCGCCCGCGCGATCACCGGCCTCCTGCCCCCTTCGGCGGGCCGGATCACATTTGCCGGCCGCACCCTCTCGCCCGACCTCAAGGCCCGCAGCAAGGATGATCTGCGCGAATTGCAGATGATCTACCAGATGGCCGACGTGGCGATGAACCCGCGCCAGACCGTCGGCACAATCATCGGCCGCCCGCTCGAATTCTACTTCGGCCTCAGAGGCGAGGAAAAGCGCAAGCGCGTGCAGGATCTGCTCGACCAGATCGAAATGGGCAGCGGTTATCTCGATCGCTACCCGGCCGAGCTTTCGGGTGGCCAAAAACAGCGCGTCTGCATCGCGCGGGCGCTTGCGGCCAAGCCCCGGCTCATCATCTGCGACGAGGTTACATCCGCACTCGACCCGCTGGTGGCCGACGGCATCCTCAAGCTCCTTCTCGAGCTGCAGGCTCAGGAAGGCGTGGCCTATCTCTTCATCACCCACGATCTGGCGACGGTCAAAGCCATCGCAGATAGTATTGCGGTCATGTATCGCGGCAAGGTTGTCCGCTATGGCCCCAAGACACAGGTGCTGACCCCGCCCTTCGACGATTATACTGATCTTCTCCTGTCGTCGGTCCCGGAAATGCGTCTGGGCTGGCTTGAACACGTCATCGAAACCCGCAAGATGGAGAGCGCCGGCAACTAGCCCGCCCCTCCCGAACTCACAGGCCAATCCCCATGAACAAGCTCCTGCTCATCATCCTCGATGGCGTCCCCTACGCGAACTGGCGCCGCCTCTTCGGCAACCTCGAAGGCTGGGTCCAGTCGGGCGAAGCCCAAGTCTGGAAGATGCGCTCGGTCCTGCCCTCGACCTCGGCCTGCTGCTACGCCTCAATCCACACAGGCCTGACGCCGCAGGTCCACAAGATCTGGGACAATGCCGATATCCGCCGCCTTGAGTTTCCCGATATCTTCTCGGCCGCCACCGCCGCAGGCCGCAAGACGGGCGCCGTCACCCACTCCTACTGGTCCGAATTCTTCAACCGCGCCCCCTTCGATGTGGTCCGCGATATCGAATACGATGAGCCCGAAGGGCCCATCACCCACGGCCGCTTCCACACCATGGCCGGCTACAACCACACCAACCAGATGACCCCGTCCGACTACGACCTCTTCGGCACGCTCACCCGCCTCTGCGAGGTCAAGGGCATCGACTACGGCATCCTCCACACCTGCACGCTCGACAGCATGGGGCACCGCTACTACCACGACTGCGAAGCGATGGACTACGCCTGCGGCCAGCTCGACGCGATCCTCGCGCCCTTCGTCGACCGCTGGCGCAAGAACGGCTACGAAGTCATCGTCACCGCCGACCACGGACAAGACGCCCGCGGCCACCACGGCGGCACCGGCCCCGACCAGCAGGACTTCGCGCTCTACTACTTCGGCCCCGCCAAAGGCCCCAAGCCCGACACGCTCCTCGACCAGCTGCAACTCGCACCCACGATCCTCAGCCGCCTCGGCGTGCCGGTCCCCGAGACGATGAAGGGCAAGTCTTTCCTCACCTGAGGCTTCTTTTGGCCGAAAATACTCCGGGGTGAATGCCCGAAGGGCAGAGGGGCAGCGCCCCTCCCCTTAATGCGCCTCGGCCCAGTTCGAGCCGCGGCCCGCATCGACGGAAAGTGCTACATCCATCTTCACCGCAGGCGCGGCAGCGCCCTCCATGATCTCGCGGGCGATGGCGGTCAGATCGTCCGCCGCCGCCTCGTCGACCTCGAACAAAAGTTCGTCATGCACCTGCAAGAGCATCTTCGCCGGCAAATGCGCAATCGCCCCATCCATCCGGATCATCGCCCGCCGGATCACATCCGCCGCCGTCCCCTGAATCGGCGCATTGATCGCGGCGCGGCGGGCGAAGCCGGCGCTCGGCCCTTTCGCGCCAATCTCCGGCGTGTGGATCTTGCGCCCGAAGAGCGTCTGCACAAAGCCATGCTCTTTGGCGAAGGCCACGGTGTTGTCCATATAGGCACGGATGCCGGGGAAGCGCTCGAAGTAGCGGTCGATAAAGCCCTGCGCCTGACCGCGCGGGATGCGCAGGTTACGGGCGAGGCCGAAGCCTGAAATGCCATAGATCACACCGAAATTGATCGCCTTGGCCTGCCGCCGGATATCCGGCGTCATCTGATCAAGCGGCACATCGAACATCTCCGACGCCGTCATCGCGTGAATGTCATGCCCCTCGCGGAACGCCGTCTTCAGCGCGTCGATCCCCGCCACATGGGCAAGGATACGCAGCTCGATCTGGCTATAGTCGAGGCTGACCAGAACCTTGCCCTTCTCCGCGACAAAGGCTTCGCGGATACGGCGGCCTTCTTCGGTCCTCACCGGAATATTCTGCAGGTTGGGATCAGTCGAGGCGAGCCGCCCCGTATTGGCGCCCGCGATGGAATAGGAGGTATGAACCCGCCCCGTCTCGGGGTTGATATGATCCTGAAGCGCGTCCGTATAGGTCGACTTCAGCTTCGCCATCTGCCGCCAATCGAGCACCTTGCCGGGCAACTCATGCTCGGTGGCCAAGTCCTCGAGCACATCCGCGCCCGTCCCATAGGCTCCGGTCTTGCCCTTTACCCCGCCGGGCAGGCCCATCTCGTCGAACAGGATCTCGCCCAGCTGCTTGGGGCTGCCCACGTTGAACGGGCGGCCCGCGAGCTTCTGGATCTCGTCCTCAAGCCCCGCCATCGACTGGGCAAAGGCGTTGGACATCCGGCTCAGCGTATCGCGGTCAACCCTGATCCCCGCCATCTCCATCCGCGCCAGAACCGGCACGAGCGGGCGCTCGAGCGTCTCGTAGACGGTCGCCACGCGCTTGCGGTGCAGCTGCGGCTTGAACGTCTCCCAGAGCCGCAGGGTCACATCCGCGTCCTCGGCGGCATAGCGGACAGCATCGGCCACGGGCACGCGATCAAAGGTGATGGCGGATTTACCCGAGCCCAGAAGGGCTTTGATCTCGATCGGGATATGGCCGAGATACTGCTCGCTCAGAAGGTCCATCCCGTGATTATGCAGCCCCGCATTCATCGCGTAAGACATGAGCATCGTGTCGTCGATCGGCGCCACGGTGATGCCGTTGCGGGCGAAAATCTTGGCGTCATACTTGATGTTCTGGCCAATCTTGAGGATCGCCTCATCCTCAAGCACGGGCTTGAGCATATCGAGGCAGGCGTTCAGCCCCATCTGCCCCTCGGCGAGCGCATCCCCGCCAAAAAGATCGTCAGATGCCGAGGCCTTATGGGTCAGCGGGATATAACAGGCCTGCCCCGGCTCGACACAGAGCGAGATGCCGACAAGCTCGGCCCGCATCTCGTCGAGGCTCGTGGTTTCGGTATCGACGGCGACATAGCCCCGCTCGCGAATCCGGTCGATCCAGACCTGAAGGGCGGCGGCATCGGACACGCATTCATAGCTGTCCGGCTCAAACGGAAGCGCCTTGGGCGCCTCTGGATCGGAAATCGGATCGGCCCCTTGCGGGGTCGTGTCCATTACCGCCGGCGGCTCGACGCCGAGCTTGTCGGCCACGCGTTTGAGGATGGTGCGGAATTCCATCTCGGCGAGGAAGCCAAAGAGGGCATCGGGCTCGGGATCGCGCACCTCGAGATCGTCGAGGGTGAAATCCAAGGGCGTCTCGCAATCGAGCGCGACCAGCCGCTTTGAAAGCTCGATCTGCTCGCGGTTGACAATCAGCGTCTCGCGGCGCTTGGGTTGGGGGATTTCCCCGGCGCGGTCCAGAAGGCTCTCCAGGTCGCCAAACTCGTTGATCAGAAGCGCCGCCGTCTTGATGCCGATCCCCGGCGCGCCGGGCACGTTATCGACACTGTCGCCCGCCAGCGCCTGCACGTCGATCACCCGCTCGGGGCCGACGCCGAATTTCTCGATCACGCCCTCGCGGTCGATCCGCTTGTTCTTCATCGGGTCAAACATCTCGACCCCGTCGCCCACAAGCTGCATCAGATCTTTGTCGGAACTGATGATCGTCACCCGCCCGCCCGCATCGCGCGCCTGATGGGCGAGCGTGGCGATGATGTCGTCGGCCTCATAGCCTTCGATCTCCTTGCAGGCGATGTTGAACGCCTCGGTCGCGCGGCGGGTCAGCGGGAACTGGGGGATCAGGTCTTCGGGCGCGGGGGGGCGGTTGGCCTTGTATTTGTCATAGAGGTCATTGCGGAAGGAACGGCCCGAATAGTCGAAGATCACCGCCACATGGGTCGCCGCGTCATTGCCCGAGTTGTTCTCGATATAGCGCTGGAGCATATTCACAAAGCCCGACACCGCGCCGACCGGCAGGCCATCGGATTTGCGCGTCAGCGGCGGCAGCGCATGATAGGCGCGGAAGATGAAGGCCGATCCGTCGATCAGGTGCAGATGGCAACCCTTGG
>JAHEBR010000039.1 GCA_024642185.1 Marivivens sp.
CTTGAAGACAGCCGCAACGGCGTCCTCTCTGCCCAAGCCGCTGGCCTCCGCGTGATCGTCACCCCTTCGCGCTACACGGCCGCCGAGGATTTCTCGATGGCCGAATGGGTCGTGGCCGATCTCGACGCCAAGAACGTGGCGACCATCGGGCCGCTCGCCGACCTCGTCCAGACCGTCTGACCTTTCCTCTTCCCCTGCGCCGCATTCGCTGGCACATTTAGAAAAGCTGATATGTTTTGTCGGCTTTGTGCGAGGGAGGGTTGCATGAAACTCAGAGTCATTGATTTCGGGATGGTCCCGGCGCTGCGAAGCCAGGCTGTCTATCACGGGCTTGCCGAAACCATCGGCCCCGACAGCGATCCGATCCTGTCGCTCGTCTCGCCGCAGACGCCCTATGTCTGCGTGGGGATGCACCAAGAGGTTGCCAAGGAGGTCGACGAGGATTTCTGCAAGGCGAGCGACCTTCCGATCTATCGCCGCCATGTGGGCGGGGGTGCGGTCTATCTCGACGAGAACCAGCTTTTCACCCACTTCATCTATCCCCGCGACAAGGCGCCGGAGTTTGCGGTCAACCTCTATCCCCTGTTCATCGAGCCCGTAGTGCGGACCTACAAGGAGATGGGGATCAACGCCAACTATCGCCCGGTGAACGATATCCATGTCGACGGACGCAAGATTGGCGGCACGGGGGCGGCCTCGATCGGCGAGGCGACCGTGATGGTGGGCAGCTTCATGCTCGATTTCGATACCGAGACCATGTCGAAATGCCTCAAGGTCCCGTCCGAGAAGTTCCGCGACAAGCTGCGCCAGACGCTCGACGACTATATGACGACGATGGTCAAGCAACTGGGCCAAATGCCAGACCGTGCCGACATCAAGGCGCGGTTCCTCAAGCATTGCGCCGATGTGCTCAAGGTCGAGCCGGTCTATGACCAGCCGACCGAAGATGAGCTAGCCGCCATCGCGCGGGCCGAGGCCGAGCTGGCCGATCCCGACTGGACCTATATGAAGGCGCGCCGCTCGGTGGCGCATGGTGTCAAGATTTCCGAACACACGCATATCTCGGAAGGCGGCCACAAGGCGCCGGGTGGGATGATCCGCACGCGGCTTGTGAGCCATGACGGCAAGGTGCAGGAGCTGGATATCAGCGGCGATTTTACCTGCCTGCCGCCCGAAGGGATCGACATGGTCGCCGCGGCTCTCAGTGGCTGCGATCTCGACGAGGCGACGCTTGCGGCTGTTGCCGATGCCGCACTCGCGGGCAACGAGATCGATCTGCCGGGCGTCACCGGGGCCGATATCGCCAAGGCCGTGATGGCGGCGACCGCGCAGCCATGAAGAACCTCTGCGTTATTCAACATACCGAGTCGGAATACCTCGGCTTCATGGAAGACCATATGGAAGGGCGCAACGTCCGCTTCCAGTATCGTCGGCCTTTTGCGGCGGGCGGGTCTATCCCGTCGGTCACCGGAAGCTTCGACGGCTTGGTGCTTCTGGGCGCAGGCCCATATGGCGTGGTCAGCGGACATATCTTGCCCAGCCTTGGGCCGGAGCTGCGCCTCACCAAGGCTTTCCTTGATGCGGGGCTGCCGGTCTTGGGGTTTGGCCTTGGGGCGGTGATCCTTTCGGTGGCTGCCGGTGGTGGGGCCGCCGAAGCTCCCCTGCGCTTTGAAGTGACGCGAATCAATCCGGTGGCCGATTCGGCCTTTGGCGCGTCGCTGCCGAACGGTTTTCCGATGGCCTCCTACCTTCGAGACCGCCCAGTTCCGCCAAAAACCGCCGAAATTTCCGCCCTCGGCCCCAACGGTGAAATCATGGCATTTACAGTCAACGGCAACAGCCTCGGGATGGTCGGCCACCCCGGCTACAAGCGGGGAATGGCCGAAGACCTGATCATGGAATTTGCGGAAACTCCTGAGGATACGGTGCCGGCGCTCATGAAGCTTGGCGACGAGCAGGCCGAAATTGCCGAGGCATTGAGCCTGATCATGGTCGGCATCGTCGATCATTGCGGCTGGATGTAGGGCGGCCCCAAACCGCCTCTCCGGTGCTCAATCATGCGACAGCTTCGTTGACATAAAGAAAATTACATATAAGATTTTCTTGAGGAATGGACGCTAGCGTCGGGAGGGGAGTCCCGCGCTGTGCGTCGAAAGGGAGGAACTATGGCGAGCAAGCTGATTATCGTGATGGTCAATACTGACCCTCGCAACGGGGAAGAACTGGGCGCGCCCTTCTTTCAGGCCACCGTCGCTGCGGCGATGGATTACGAGGTCGAGGTGATCTGCACCGCGACCGCCGGGCGCCTGATGAAGAAGGGAGAGGCCGAGAAGCTCGTCGTCAAGGAAGGCTCGCCCAAGACCGTCTATGATTTCATCAAGGACGCGCATGACGCGGGCGCCAAGTTCTTCTGCTGCTCGCCCAACCTCGATCTTTTTGAGATGACCGCCGACGATCTGATCCCCGAATGCGAAGGGATCGTGGGTGGAGCCCATGTGATCGAGGCAATCATGGAAGACGATGACGTTCGCGTTCTGACCTACTGACGCGCCAAGAGGGAGGCCGAAGCCATGACAGCCCATTCGTCGATCCCGCTACCGCCGATCGCCGATCCGGTCTCAGACGGTGCGCCGGTCAGTCGCGAACAGCTCGAAGAAATCTTTGACGATATTCGGAACCACCCGACGTATAGTCACGAGATCCACGGCTGTCTCAACTGCGGCATCTGCACGGCGACCTGCCCCTCGGCGCATTACTACGATTACAGCCCACGCGAGATCGTCCAGCTTCTCTGGACCGAGAACCTCGAAGGCATCTATGACGCGATGCAGGAAAAGATCTGGGCCTGCGCCCAGTGCTATACCTGCGCCGCCCGTTGCCCGTTCGAGAACTCGCCCGGCGGCCTCGTGATGATCATGCGGGAAGTGGCGATCAAGCACGAGTTTGAATCGGTCAAAGAGGTGCTGCGACCCTTCAGCCGCGTTCTGTTGAAGGTGGTTTCCACCGGCAACCAGCTTGCCCCCAACATGATCACCAAAGAGGCCTTCCCCGACTGGGGCCCCAACGTGGCCAAGGTCGATGCGCCCTTGGTGATCCTGCGCAAGGCGATCCCGATGCCGACGATGCACACGCTCGACACGGCCTGGGAAGTGAACCTCAAGACCTCGGTCGAACTCTACACCATCTGGGAAGCGACCGGCGTTCTCAAACAGCTCGAAACGGTTGATGAAAACCTCTTCGACGTCGTTGCCGACGTGATGGATGAGAAGCGCGAAGAGTGGGAAGACTGGCTCGACGAGCAAGACGACGAAGACGACGACGATTGATACGCCTGTAGCTGCAACTGCACGGACGGAGGACATTATGGCCAACGACACTACCAACGGTTCGAAATCGGGCGCCTACAACGGCTTTGGTGCCGACTGGACGCCGACCAAGCTGAGCACCACCGAAGCCCGCCGCGCGACCGACTGGGTCGAGGCGCGGATCGACAAGCGCGCGCTTCTGACCTCGAAAGAGCGCAAGGAAGATGTGCGCGACATCATGTGGCAGCTTGAAAAAGAGGGCGAGATCAAGGTTCACCGCGTGACCGACGTCCACGAGCCGGTGATGGCCAAGACGCTTTACGGCTGGGATAAGAAAATCCCCACCAACAACCTCTGGCACCACAAATCCTGTGGCCAGTGCGGTAATATTCCGGGCTATCCCTCGTCGATCCTCTGGATCCAGAACCAGCTTGGCCTGAACTATCTCGACGAGACCGACCAGACCTCGTGCACCGCGTGGAACTATCACGGTTCGGGCATCGGCAACGTCGTGTCGCTCGCCGCCGTGTTCCTGCGGAATTTCCATCAGGCCTATGTCTCGGCCAAATCGCAAGGCCTGCCGGAAGGCACTTACTACCCGCTCGTCCACTGCGGCACATCCTTTGGAAACTACAAGGAAATTCGTGGCTTCCTTCTGCATTCGGCCGAGCTGCGCGAAGAGGTGAAGACGATCCTTGGCAAGCTCGGGCGCCTTGTCGACGGCAAGCTCCTGATCCCCGAAGAGATCGTCCATTATTCCGAGTGGCTGCACGTCATGCGCCACCGCATCAAGGATCGCCAGACGGTGGATGTCTCCAACATCCGCTCGACCGTCCACCCCGCCTGCCATGTCTACAAGATGGTCCCCGAAGACGTCATCTATGACGACACAGTGCTGAATGGCGATCGCACGGCGGTGACGACGGGCCTGCTGCAAACCCTCGGAACCCAGGTGATCGACTATTCGACCTGGTATGATTGCTGCGGCTTCGGCTTCCGCCACATCATCGGCGAGCGTGAATTCACCCGCTCCTTCGCCATCGACCGCAAGATCAAGGTCGCCGTGGAAGAGGCGCGCTCGGATGTGATGATCGGCCACGACACCGGCTGTATCACCACGCTCGACAAGAACCAGTGGATCGGCAAGGCCGTGAACAAGGTCTATGCGCTTCCCGTGATGGCCGATTGCCAGTTCGCCGCGCTGACCATGGGTGCGCATCCCTACAAGCTGGCCCAGCTGCACTGGCACGCCTCGCCCTTCGAGACCCTTCTTGAGAAGATGGGCATCGATTGGGAAAAGGCCAAAGCCGAGTTCGAAGGCTATCTCGACGAGGTCAAGGCCGGCCGCATCGAAACCCTTTACGACCCCAAGCGGGCCATCACCTCGGGCCCCGGCTACGTTCGGCCCAAAGCGATCGCAGGAGCATAGTAGTGACGAAACCCGTTCTTATCGTCGGCGGCGGACCCGCCGGGCTCTCGGCAGCGCACGCCCTCGCCTCGGCCGGCCAGAAGGTTGTTCTGGTCGAGAAGGAAGACAGGCTCGGCGGCGCGCCCATTCTTGATGGCTATGCCAAGCTTGTGCCCTCGCACGAATGGGCCAAGGACGCCATCGGCGCCATGGTCGACCGCGTGCAGGGCCGCGAGGGCGTCGATCTGCGCCTGAACGCTCAGGTGCAGAGCTTTGACGGCGAGCCCGGTGCCTTCACCGCGACGCTGAAGGACGGAACCAAGATCGAAGCGGGATCGACGATCCTCACGACCGGCTTCACCCACTTTGACAGTGTGAACAAGCCCGAGTGGGGCTTTGGCACCTATCCCGACGTTGTGACCACCGTTCAGGTCGAACAGATGATCTCGTCGGGCAAGGGCATCCGCTGCCCCTCTGATGGCCGCGTGCCGGACCGCGTGGCGATCCTGCTCTGCGTCGGCTCGCGCGACCGTCAGATCGGCCGCGAGTGGTGCTCGAAGATCTGCTGCACCGTCTCGGCCAATATCGCGATGGAAATCCGCGAGCTTTCGCCCAAGACCAACGTCTATATCTACTACATGGATATCCGGACCTTCGGCCTCTACGAGGGCGATTATTATTGGGCCAGCCAGGAAGAGCATAAGGTCAAATACATCAAGGCCCGCATCGCCGAGGTCACTTCGGACGGCAAGCGCCTTCTGGTGAAGGGCGAGGACACGCTCATCAAGCGCCCGGTCTCGATTCCCTTCGACATGGTGGTGCATGCCATCGGCATGGACCCCAACGTGGACAACATGACCATCTCGTCGGTCTTTGGCGTCGATCTGAACAAATACGGCTTTATCGCCAAGCAATCGACCTACGCGCATCTGGCCGAGACCAACCGCCCCGGCGTGTTCGTCGCTGGCGCCGCGACCGGCCCCGAGACGATCGACGACTCGATCGCCCAAGGCCAGGCCGCAGCAATGGCTGCGCTCAACTTCAAACCTGCTGGAAAGGTTGCGGCTGAGTAATGTTCGGATTTGCCCGCCAGGCCGAAAAGTCTGCCCCGGTGCCTGCGGCGCCGGTGCTGGACCTGTCGGGTCACCGCTTGCGGCGGGCGTTCGAGAACATGGTGCAGTCGGCCGAGCCCACGGGCGGGGTCGAGCGCTATATCACCGCGCTGATGCTCAAGGCCTCGCTCTTTGACGAGCTTCTGGGCAAGGGCCATATCGACAAGCTGACGAAAGAGGAATTCCTCGACCTCGCCGCTTTCGTGACCCCGGTGCGCCGCCGTATCGGCCAATGGCTGGCCGACAATGATTTCTCGATCATGCGCCAGCGTCTGATCGAGTTGCTCATGGGCTGGTCCGACACCGCGACCGCCGACGAGCGCATCGCCGGCTTCGTGGCCTCTTTCCCGGCCGACAAGGCGCATCGCTGGGTGCGCGATCTGGCGGCCGAGGTTCTGCATTTCACCGCGCCCGACCGCTATCCGCTCATGTGCCGCTGGGTCTGGGATGCCAAGGTGAAGACCGGTGTCCTGCGCGAGATCTGGCACGCCGAGGATGTCGACGCCGCAAAGATCAACGCCGATGACGACTACCTGATGCACGCGACGCTGTCGGATGAACTTCAGGGCTTCCTCGCGGGCGAGGGCGTCTTCCGCGATCTGCCCTTCTATACCGATCTTCTCATGGCCCATGTCTATGCGGCCTATATCAACGACCGGGGCGGGCAATACCTGCGGACCGACTTCTCGATGGAAGGCGATCCGATGCTGCATACCCGCCGGATGCTCGGCCTCGATGCCGTGGATACCGAAACCGGCCGCACCCGCCTGCGTCTGATCGACGGCCAAGCTCATTTCCTGGGGGGAACCCCAGCCCTTCCCGAACCGGAGGCCCCTCGTGCCAATTCATGAAAAGTCCCTGATCCGGAAAGAGAATCTCGTCGAAAACGAGAACCTTGTCATCGACGGTGTCGATGTTTCGGGCCATTGGAGCACCTTTATCACGGGTCGCTCGCTGACCGACTACAACGAGGCGATGGAGGAAGAGATTGCGGCCCTTCCCGGTGGCGAGAACATCCACCGCTGCTGGCAGTGCGGTTCGTGCACAAACGCCTGCACCGTCAACGCCGTGAACCCCGAGTTCAACCCGCGCTACTGGATCTATCTCATCCGCCTCGGCATGGAAGAAGAGCTTCTGCGCGACAAGGACATCATCTGGCAGTGCGTTTCCTGCAACAAATGCACCTATGCCTGCCCGCGCGATGTGGCGCCCGAGGGCGTCATGAAGGCCACCGCGCATTGGCTCGAACTCAAGGGCCACACGCCCAAGAGCCCCTCGACCGAGTTTGACGAGGAATTCTCGGGTCAGGTCATCAAGACCGGCAAGATCGAGGAAAGCCGCGTCATCATGAATTTCTTCCGCCGCACCGAACAGCCCCTCGCCCAGCCTTGGCTGGTGGCGCTGATCAAGGGCCTCGCCTTCCGCTTCCCGGTTTTCTACCTGATGCGGATGGGCATGGCGGTCGTGCGGCGCCCGCGCACCCGCAACTGGGCCAAATCGCGTCGGGCAATCAATGAATATGTGCAAGAGGTCGAAGCGGCGAACCGTGCCGCTGTCGGCGCCAAGGGAGGCCACTAATGGACGGTAGCGATCTCAAGAAGGTAGCTTACTACCCCGGCTGTGCCCTTGAAGGCACTGGCCATGCCTATAACCGTTCGACCAAAGCGGTGGGCAAGTCTTTGGGCCTCGAGCTTGTCGAGCTCGAGAACTGGAACTGCTGCGGCGCGATGGAGGTCAAGAACGTCGATCCAAAGATCCAGACCTATCTTTCCGCCCGCAACCTTTCGATCGCCGAGGACATGGGCTTTGACAAGGTGATGGCGCCCTGCAACGGCTGCTATCACAATCTCAAGAAGGCCGAGTACGACCTCGCCAACGATCCCAAATCGGTCGAGGTGAACGAGCGCATCAGCGCCAAGGCAGGCCACGACGCCTATAAGCCCGGCAAGGTCGAGACGATCCATGCGCTTGACTGGATCAAGAAGGCCGTGGGCGAGGAAGAGCTGGCCAAGCGGGTGCAGAATTCGCTCAAGGGCATCAAGGTCGCCAACTATTACGGCTGTATGTACACCCGCCCGCGCCACATCTTCCCCGAGAAGGACAAGGGCCCGGGCACCGAGTCGACCGCCAAGCCGCATTTCATGGACGATATCCTCGCCGCCGCCGGCGCCGAGAATGTCGAGTTTCCGCTGAAAACCGCCTGCTGCGGCGGCGCGCATTCGCTGTCGGACAGCGATATGTCGACGAAGCTCGTGCTCAACATCATCGAAACGGCCGAGGCCTGCGGTGCCGAGGTGATCGCCACCGAATGCCCGACCTGCCACACCGGCCTCGAGATGCATCAGGTCCGCGCCGAGAAGGTTCTCGGGCGCAAGACCAACGTGAAGATCCTTTATTTCACCCAGCTTCTGGGCATGGCGCTGGGCCTCTCGGCCTCGAAGGTGGGCGTTCAGGAAAACCTGTCCGACTCGCGCGCCTTCCTCAAGGAAAAGGGCCTCGGATGACCCTTCAGGCGCCCCTCGATCTTGATGGCGCGATCGCGCTGGCCGATGCCGTGGCGTCTTCGGCCGCGTTCGACACTGCGCCGCTCGACGCCGCCAAGCAGCTTCTTGGCGCAGGCGAGGTCGTGCTTGAGGCTTGGGTCGAGGCCGCAGGCGCCGTTCCGACCGAGGAAGAGGTCGAGGGCTATCGCCTGCTGGCCCTTCACCGTCAGGGCGCCAAGGGTAATCCCACGTTCAACGCCTGCCGCGAAACGTGCCGTGAACTTGTGTATTTGCGGAACGTTGTCGAGATGTCATTATCCGAGGGCGACCTTGCCCAGGCTCGCCACCATTTGATGCTCGAAGCGCATGTCTTGCGTCATCTGGGATTGTTCGTCGGAGGCAAACTCCATGAAAGTGGCCTGGGCGATTTCTGCTGCTCATCGCGTCCGCTGCATAGCGCGGACAGCACCATAACGAATTGAAGAACGAAGGAGTCGACCGATGCCAGTGGTACGTGGATGTAATCTTCCGGACGATCTGTTTTACGACGTGCCGAACAACCTGTGGTATCGCCCCGAGGGCGACGGCACCTATACCGCCGGCATGACCATGATCGCGACCGGCATGGCCGGCCAGCTCGTGGCCTTTACCGGCAAGAAAGCGGGCAAGACCATCGAGGCCGGCAAAAGCTGTGCCACCGTCGAAAGCGGCAAATGGGTGGGCCCCGCCAAGCTCGGCTTTACCGCCGAGATCGTCGAGGTGAACTCGACGCTTGTGGATGATCCCAAGCTGGCCAACAGCGATACCTACGGCGCCGGTTGGATGGTGCGTGTCAAGCCCGCCAATCAGGGCGATGCCGATGCCATTCTGACCCCCGGCGCGGCGGTTGCCGCGCCCTACGAGGCCAAGATGGCCGCAGATGAATTTGCAGGATGCGCCTGATCCAGAGGGCATCATAAACCCGGGCCGCGAGGCCCGGCCACAGGATGAGAGGAGAGATCCAGTGGCGGACGAACAAAACGCAAAGTCGATGTCGATCATCGTGACGAAGGGAACGCTCGACTGGGCCTATCCTCCGTTTATCCTTGCTACCACAGCCGCGGCGATGGGGCTTGATGTGACCATGTTCTTTACCTTCTACGGCCTCGGCCTTCTGAAGAAGGACATGAACCTCAAGGTAACAACCCTTGGCAACTCGGCGATGGAAATGCCGATGATGGGTGGCCACATGGCCATGCCCAACATCATGGCGGCCCTTCCCGGCGCGCCGGCGCTGACAACTGCGATGATGAAGAACCTTATCAAGAAAAAGGGCATCGCCTCGGTGGAAGAACTGCGCGAGATGGCGATCGAATCCGACGTCAACATGATCGCCTGCCAGATGACCCTCGATCTCTTTGAATACAAGCGCGAAGACCTGATTGACGGGGTTGCCATCGGTGGTGCGGCGTCCTGGGTCGAGATCGCGACCAAAAGTGAAATCAATCTCTATATCTAAAGGAAACGACGAATGGCTGACGTAACTCTCGACGCAAAGGGCCTCAACTGCCCGCTCCCGATCCTGCGTGCCAAGAAGGCCCTCAAGGATCTGCCGACCGGTGGCACCCTCGAGATTCAAGCGACCGATCCGGGCGCTGTGAAAGATTTCGAAGCCTTCTGCCGCACCACCGGCAACGAGCTGATGGAAAGCCATCAGGAAGGCAACGTTTACTTCTTCACGATCAAGCACACCGCCTGATCCCAACGCCCTTCCTGTTTCGGAAGGTCTTTTGGAAAATATGCCTTGGGAGCGTCCGACCTCAGGTCCGGGCGCTCTTCTTTTGTCTGCTCTCCACAAAACCTGCGTCGCCAACCTTCATATGTGCTAGACTGGCGCCACCGAGCGCGGGGTTTGCCCGCCGCATTGACTCTCGGAGGAGATAATCCATGCACAGATCAGACGAAATTCGCCATCTCCATGGCCGCGGCCGTGTTTTCGACTCAGTTCTCGACACAGTTGGCGATACGCCCTGCATAAGGATTAACAACCTCGCGCCGGCCGGTGTTCGGCTTTATGTGAAGGCCGAGTTCTTCAATCCCGGCGGTTCGGTGAAAGACCGCCTCGCCCTCAACATCATCGAGGCGGCCGAGCGGGAAGGGCGGATCAAGCCCGGGCAGACCGTCGTCGAGGCGACGAGCGGCAACACAGGGATCGGCCTTGCCATGGTCTGCGCCCAGAAGGGCTATCCCCTCGTGGTGACGATGGCCGACAGCTTCTCGGTCGAGCGGCGCAGGCTGATGCGGATGTTCGGGGCCAAGGTCGTTCTGACGCCGCGGGCCGAGAAGGGCATCGGCATGTATCGCAAGGCCGAGGAATTGGCCAAGGCCAACGGCTGGTTCTTTGCCCACCAGTTCGAGACAGCCGACAACGCCGATATCCACGAGATGACAACGGGCCACGAGATCCTTGGCGATTTCGAGGGTGACCGGCTGGATTATTTCGTCTCCGGCTATGGCACCGGCGGGACGATCACCGGCGTGGCGCGCGTTCTCCGCCGCGAGCGGCCCGAGACCAAAATCATCATGGCCGAGCCCGCCAATTCCCAGATCGTCGGGCAGGGCGAGGCGCAAAAGCGCAACGCCGACCATTCCCCCGCTGCCAGCCAGACCATCGCTCAGCCGCACCCGATCCAAGGCTGGACGCCGGATTTCGTGCCCTATGTTCTGCAAGAGCTTCTCGATGGCACAGGCTATGACGAGCTTCTGCCGATCCCGGGGCCCGAGGGTATCGAGTGGGCGCGCAAGCTGGCGCAGAAGGAAGGTATACTGACGGGCATCTCGGGCGGGGCGAGCTTTGCCGCGGCGATGAAAGTGGCCGCCAAGGCGGAGCCGGGGACTGTCATCCTCTGCATGCTGCCCGACACCGGCGAGCGCTATCTCTCGACGCCGCTGTTTGAAGGCATCCCCGAGGATATGGACGCCGAAGAGCAGGCGATCTCGAAATCGACCCCCGGCTATCAGCTCGGCTGATGGCCTAGAAAACCGCGTCGACCGCCCCGTCTCCTGTCGCCACGGCGCGGCCGTCGGCGCGCCAGTCGGGCAGGCCGCCTTCGACCGTGCGGGCATCAAAGCCGCGTTGGCGCAGCTCGGCGGCGGCGCGGTCGGCATAGAGGCAATAGGGGCCGCGGCAATAGGCATAGATCGGCGTGGACGGATCGAGGCTTTCGGCCAGTTGGCCAACCTCGTCCAAAGGGGCGCTGAGGGCGCCGGGGATATGGCCCGCCGCGAATTCCTCGGGCGGGCGGATGTCGAGGACCACCACGTCGCCCGCCGCCAGCCGCTTGGCCAGAACCTCGCGCGACACAGGCTCGGGCCGCTCCACCCCGCCGGCGATGCCATCGAGGATCTCGTCGACACGGCCGATGTTCTGGCGGGCGATCTTCTGGATCAGCGCCATCAGGCGCAGCGTGTCGTCGTCGGTCAGGCGATAGATCGCGGCCTTGCCCTCGCGCCGGCTTGTCACCAGCCCGACGCGGCGCAATTCCTGAAGGTGCTGCGAGCAGTTGGCAAAGCTCAGGTCGGTTTTCTCGGCCAGCGCATCGACGCCATTCTCACCTTGGGCAAGTTGCTCCAAGAGCCGCATCCGGTGCGGCGAGGCGAGGGCGCGCGCGATCGAGGCGTATTCGTCGATCAGGGCGAGTTTGTTGGACGTTGACATTGCGGGGCTCGGTTCGTAAGTATCATTCAATAAATTTCTTGAATGATATGCTCCCACGACCAGAAATGCAACCGGAATCGACGAAATGACCACCGTGACGACCCGACCTCTCGGCCTGCGAGAAAACCTCGGCCCATTCCTGCAGCAGCTGTTGCAGGTGTTCTTCGTTGGCCTCACCATCGGCCTTCAGCGCACCGTGATCCCTGCGATGGCCGAAACAGAGTTTGGCGTCGCTCAGGGGTCCATTATCTCGCTTTTCGCCTTTGTCGTCAGCTTCGGCCTTGTCAAAGGGGCGATGAACTTTGTCTCGGGCCGTCTGTCCGACAGTGTCGGGCGGCGCAAGGTCTTGATCTGGGGCTGGCTGGTTGCCCTGCCGATCCCCTTCGTGATCCTTTTGGCGCCGAGCTGGGGCTGGATCGTGGCGGCCAATGTGCTTTTGGGCGTCAATCAAGGCTTCGCTTGGTCGATGACCGTGACCGCCAAGTTCGACATCGCCCGCCCCGACCAACGCGGCCTCGCCACTGGTGTCAACGAGTTTGCAGGCTACGGCGGCGTCGCGATCGCAGGCCTTGCGACGGGCTATCTGGCGAGCCAGTTCGATCCCCGCACGGCACTTTTTGTTTTCGGCCTCGTCGTCAACCTTCTGGCGCTGGTGGCTGCCCTTCTGGCCTTTGCCGAGACCCGCCCGCAAGCGAGCGATAAGGCTAAGGCTTCGAGTGTTTCTGCAAAGGCCATCTTTGCCTTGGTCAGCTGGCGCAGCCGCGATTTTCAGGCGCTGTCGCAGGCGGGCAGCGTCGAGAAGTTTGTCGATGCGC
>JAHEBR010000244.1 GCA_024642185.1 Marivivens sp.
CAAGCTGTTCATTCTGCGCCATCGCCGCGAGGTGGGGCGCGATGTGACCGAACGGGTGCATTTCACCGCCCAGACCCACCGCCGCGCGCGGCACCTGCGGTTTCTGCCCTAGCTGGCCTTGGGCTGCATGATGAGGCAGGTGGTCGAGCCGGTGGCATAGAGCTTGCCATCCTCGGCGCCGCGGATCTCGCCATGGGCGACCGCCGTCGTGCGGCCCGCGTGATCGACGGTGCCTGTGGCGATCACGTCCATCCCCTCGGGGATCACCCGCAGGATATTCACCCGGTATTCCAGCGTGGTGTAAAGCGAACCTTTCGGCACCATCGTCATCACCGCGCAGGCCATGCAGCTATCGAGGACAGTGCCATACCAGCCGCCATGGGTCGCGCCCATCGGGTTGCAGTGGTCAAACTTCGGCGCACCGCGGAACGTCACTTCGCCGGGCGCAACCGCGCTGACGCGATAGTTGAGTGTCTCGGCCATTGGCGGCGCCGGCAGATCGCCGTTCAGGACGGATTGCATGAATTCGAGCCCCGAGATCGACAGGGTCTTCTCGAGGCCGGGCAGATCGGCGCGGGATTTGGCGTGGGACAAGTGAACCTCCGGTCGGGGACGCGACCGGAGGCTCTCCTGTCAGGCGACGTTTTGCAAGCGCACCTTGGGGGAGACTCCGAGGGCGTGGCAGACATCGCGGGTCAGTTCGGGGCGATTGAGGGTGTAAAAGTGCAGGTGATCGACGCCGCCCTCGATCAGATCGTCGCAAAGCTCGGTGGCGATCGCCGTCGCCAGAAGATCGGTATTGCCGTCGCGGGTCGCGTGTTCGAAAGCGTCGCTCACCACCTGCGGGATCGAGGTGCCGCAGGCCTCGGCAAAGCGGCGCGCGCCAGCCCAGTTTTCGATGGGCAGGACGCCGGGGATGATCGGTGCGGTGATCCCGGCCTTGGTCGCGGCATCGCGGAAGCGGAAGAAGGTCTCGGCCTCGAAGAAAAACTGGGTGATGGCGCTTGTCGCACCGGCGTCGAGCTTGGCCTTGAGCCAGTCGATATCAGTGGCAAGGCTCGCGGCCTCGGGGTGTTTTTCGGGATAGGCGCCGACGCGGAGGGTGAATTTTCCGGTATCCGCGAGCGCCGAGATCAGCTCGACCGAAGAGGCAAAGCCATCGGGGTGGGCGGCGAATTTCGTCTCGCCCTTGGGCGCATCGCCGCGCAGGGCGACGATCTGGGTCACGCCGGCCTCGGCATAGGTCTCGGCGATCTCGAGGGTCTCGGCGCGCGAGGCGTTGACGCAGGTGAGATGCGCGGCGACCGGCAGGCCGGTGGCGCGGTGCAGCGTGGTGACGGCCTCGTGGGTCAGTTGGCGGGTGGTGCCGCCCGCGCCATAGGTCACCGAGATGAAATCGGGGGCGAGGGGGGAGAGGACATTCACGCAATCCCAAAGGCGAAACGAGGCCTCGAGATTGCGGGGCGGGAAGAATTCGAAAGAGACCTTGGGACGCGACATGATTCACCTTTGTTTAGTGCTCCCTTGTCGCCTAATCCATTATGTGAGACAAATTCATAATCTTCACGATCAATATGAGATTAGCTCATGTATATCGAATTCCGTCACCTGCGGACCGTCAAGGCGATCCACGATACCGGCGGCGTCGCTCGCGCAGCGGACCTTCTGAACACGACCCAATCGGCGCTGAGCCACCAGATCAAGGGGATCGAAGACCAGCTCGGCGTGCCGCTTTTCGTGCGCCGCTCGCGGCCCCTGAAGCTCTCGGCGGCAGGGCAGCGGTTTCTTGCGGCGGCCGAAGCGATCCTGCCGCAAGTGGCCGCGCTCGAGGACGAGTTCACCCAGATCGCCGAAGGGCGGATCGCGCGGCTGCACATTGCCATCGAATGCCACGCCTGTTTCGAATGGCTCTTTCCGGTTCTGGAACAGTTCCGCAAGGCCTGGCCGGAGGTGGATGTCGATATCCGCCCCGGCCTTGCCTTCGATGCCATCGGGGCGCTCTCGCGCGAAGAGGTGGACGTGGCGATTTCTTCCGATCCCGAGAAGATTGACGGGATCGAGTTTGCACCGCTCTTTGATTATTCGCCCGTTTTCGTGGCCGCCGCCAATCATCCGCTGGCCGCGCGCGCGTTCGTCGAGGCCGAGGATTTTCGCGGCCAGACGCTCATCGCCTATCCCGTGGATCGCTCGCGGCTGGATATCTTCAAGCTGCTCCTTGCGCCCGCCCATGTCGAGCCGGCCGCGATCCGGCGGGTCGAGCTGACGGCGGTGATCTTGATGCTGGTGGCGGCGGGGCGGGGGGTTTCGGTCCTGCCCGACTGGGTGGTGCGGGCGGTGCGGAAATCGGCCGACTATGTCGCCCTCCCGATCACCGAGCAGGGCCTCACGCGCCGGATGTATGCGGCGACCCGCAGCGAGGATACGGCTCAGCCCCATATCGCGCATTTCAAGCGCCTTGCGCGGCAGGAGGCGGTCAAACTGCAACGGGGTCAAGCCTGAAGCAGTTGGTCGTCACCAGCAGACCTGCGGGCTGTTTCTTTGCACATTCGCTCCTGAAACGCCTCAAAGGGCTCGGCTCGGCCGAAATAGAATCCCTGTCCGTAGGCGCAGCCCAGCCGCTGCAGGATGGCAAGCTGGCCCGTGGTTTCGATACCTTCGTCGACCACCGAGACCCCAAGTCCTGCAGCCATTGACAGAAAGCCAGAGACAATGACCTCGGCGCGCTTGTCCGTGCCAAGCCCGCGCAAGAAGCTCGAATCGATCTTCAATTCATCGAATTCGAGCTGCCGCAGATGCTGGAACGAGGCAAAGCCCGTACCGAAATCATCAAGCGAAACCCGCAGTCCCATCAGCCGAAAGCGGGCAATGCTATCCATGATCGTTTCAGTCGCGCGCTGGATGAATACGTCTTCGGTGATCTCCAAAGTCAGCTGAAGCCGCGCCGCGGGGTGTTGGTCTAGGATTTTCTGGAAATCCCTTCGACCGAACTGTGTCGCCAAGGCGATCTCGGGGACATTGAGCGATATGTCGCCGGGGAAAAGCCTCTCGGCGATCAGAACATCGATATCTTGGAGAACCTGACGCGCCATGTAGAGGAGGAAATCGCCCTGCAGTCCAAGCTCGTTGATCTGCGGCAAGAAACCGCTTGGAGGGATCACTCCTTTGTCGGGGCAAACCCATCGCGCCAGCGCTTCATGGCCATAGATCGCCCCCGACGCGAGATCGACCTTGGGTTGATAGAAGGGGCGAATTTCTCCCCGCTCCATCGCCGTGAGCAAGACTTTTCGATCTTCGAGCGAGGTGCGCCGGGGAAACGATTCCGCCTCATAGAGGACGACCTTGCTTCCGACATTGCCCTTGGCACGATACATCGCCTGATCTGCCGCAGTGCACAGGTTGCC
>JAHEBR010000245.1 GCA_024642185.1 Marivivens sp.
CCTCGTCGTGGCGCTCCGTCCGGGCTCGCCCTCGGCCAAGAAAGCCGAAGCCGAAGGCCTCAAGGTCATGGGCATCGCCGAAGCCGCCGCCTGGTGCGACCTTATCATGTTCACCATGCCCGACGAGCTGCAGGCCGAGACCTACAAGAAATACGTCCACGACAATCTGCGTGAAGGCTCGGCAATCGCTTTCGCCCACGGCCTGAATGTCCACTTCGGCCTGATCGAGCCCAAGCCCGGCGTCGACGTCATCATGATGGCCCCCAAGGGCCCCGGCCACACTGTGCGCGGCGAATACACCAAAGGCGGCGGCGTGCCCTGCCTCGTGGCTGTCCACAACGACGCCACCGGCAAGGCCATGGAAGTCGGCCTGTCGTATTGCTCGGCCATCGGCGGCGGCCGCTCGGGCATCATCGAGACCAACTTCCGTCAGGAATGCGAAACCGACCTCTTCGGCGAACAGGCCGTTCTGTGCGGTGGCCTTGTCGAGCTGATCCGTATGGGCTTTGAGACCCTCGTCGAGGCCGGCTACGAGCCCGAGATGGCCTATTTCGAGTGCCTGCACGAGGTGAAGCTGATCGTCGACCTGATCTATGAAGGCGGCATCGCCAACATGAACTACTCGATCTCGAACACCGCCGAATACGGCGAATATGTCTCGGGCCCGCGCATCCTTCCCTACGACGAGACCAAGGCCCGCATGAAAGCGGTTCTGTCCGACATCCAGACCGGCAAATTCGTGCGCGATTTCATGCAGGAAAATTCCGTCGGCCAGCCCTTCTTCAAGGCCACCCGCCGCATCAACGACGAGCACCAGATCGAACAGGTCGGTGAAAAACTCCGCGCCATGATGCCCTGGATCTCCAAGGGCAAGATGGTCGACAAGGCCCGCAACTAGGCGCGGCCACGGCCCAAGTTTGGGGGCGCCTTCGGGCGCCCCTTTTCTTTGTCTAGAGCGCGTCGAGGTCCGCCTTCAGCACCTTCTCGATCTTGTCGATCGGATGGTCGGTCAGAGTCTTGGCGATCTGGGCAATCACGGCCGCAGCTGTCTTGGCCGAAAGGTGATCCCGCAACTCGCTGAGCGCGGCGGGAGGTGCTACGACGACGACCTCCTCAAAGGCACCATCTGCATGAGCTTTGCCCAGGATACCGGCCACCTCCTCGGCAAAGCGGTCCTCGGCGAGTTGGTGCCAATCGGTCGGCTCAATGGCCGTCCTCCGCCCCCCAGGGCCGGGATTGGCCCGGTCCGGGCGGCCGATGCCTTGTTCGTGGTTGGCCGGATTGTCCATCGTCCGGTGCCAGACGACCCGCAGGTCGTAGTCCTTCGTATCGCCATTGTTGCGCAGGAACAGGGCCTTGCGGCCATCGGCAACCAGCACCCAAGCGCCTGTCTTGAGGAATATCATCCAGACCTCCTTCGTTGCTACAAGGGTGAGTCTAGTCCAAAGCCCACTCCAGCACTTTGAGCGGGATCAAAGCGGCAAAGGCACTGGCGGAAGTCGGGTTCAGCCTGTAATCCGCAAGGCATGACCCAAGCCCCGACCCCCGCCAACTGGTTTTCGATCTTCGCGCTCGGCCTCATCTGGGGCGGGACCTTCATGGTCGTCTCCATCGCGCTCGAGGGCTACGGGCCGCTCACCGTGGCCTGCGCGCGCACCACGCTCGGGGCGATCGCCCTTTCGGCGCTGGTCGTGGCCTTGGGGCGCCCGATGCCGGATCGGGCCGTGCTCAAGCACCTTGTTCTGATCGGCGCACTCAACACGGCGTTGCCCTTCACGCTGCTGGCGTGGGGCCAACAGTATGTCCCCTCGGCCTTCGCCGGGATCTCTATGGCGGCCCTGCCGCTCGTCGTCCTGCCGCTGGCGCATTACTTCTCGGACGAACCCCTGTCGGCGCGGCGCCTTGCGGGGGTTGCGGTCGGGTTTGTCGGGGCCATCGTGCTGATCGGGCCCGCGGCCTTGAAGATCGGCGAAGGCATGGCGCCCTTGGGCCAGATCGCCTGCCTTGCGGCGACGGTCTCTTATTCTGTCTCGAGCATCCTCACCCGCCGCTGCCCGCCCATCGACCCGATCACCATGGCCGCCGCGACCCTGATCGTCGGCTCGATCATCCTCATTCCGCCGACACTGGCGATCGAGGGCCTGCCGGGCTGGGAAGGCCTCCGCCCCGGCCTTGCGATCCTCGTCCTCGGCTTCCTGCCGACCGCACTCGCCAACCTCCTGCGCGTGATCGTCATCCGCAGCGCCGGATCGGTCTTCATGACCTTGGTGAACTATCAGGTGCCGCTCTGGTCGGTGGTGTTCGGCGCCTTCGTCCTGCGCGAAGACCTGCCATTCCGCTTCTTCGCCGCACTCGGCCTGATCCTTTGCGGCCTCGCCATCAGCCAATGGCGCAGGCCCATCAGGATCTTCGGCGCAAGGGCCTAGATGGCCGCGGCAACCTCGGCCACGATCCCGTCTACAACCCGCACCAAGAGCCCAGAATCCTCGCATTCCGCCATGACGCGCACAAGGGGTTCGGTCCCCGATTTGCGGATCAGGAGGCGGCCTTTGCCCTTGAGATCGGCCTCGGCCGCCGCGATGGCGTCCTTGACCGACTTGGCCGAAAGGGGATCCTGCCCTCGCTCGTAGCGGACGTTCTTGAGCATTTGCGGGACCGTCTCGAAATTGCGCGCAAGCTCGCTCGCCTTCTTGCCGGTCTCGACCATCGCGGCGAGGAAATGCAGGCCCGCGAGAAGGCCATCTCCGGTGGTGGCGAAGTCGGTCATGACGATATGGCCCGACTGCTCGCCGCCAAGGTTGAAGCCCCCCGCGCGCATCCGTTCGACCACATAGCGATCGCCCACGGCGGTGCGTTCGAGGTGCAGGCCCTTGCCTTCAAGGAAACGCTCCAGCCCGAGGTTCGACATCACGGTCGCAACCAGCGTGCCGTGGTTGAGCCGCCCTTCCGCCGCCCAGCGCGCCGCCATCAGCGCCATGATCTGATCGCCGTCGGCCACCTTGCCTGTCTCGTCGAGGATCATCACCCGATCGGCATCGCCATCAAGGCTGATCCCCATGTCCGCCCCATGGGCGAGGATGGTCTCAGCCGCCAGCGCCGGATGGGTCGATCCACACCCATCGTTGATATTCCGTCCATTTGGCGAAACGCCCACCGGGATCACCTCAGCTCCAAGCTCCCACAGAACCTCGGGCGCCACGCGATAGGCGGCGCCATTGGCGCAATCGACCACGATCTTGAGGCCAGTGAGGTGCTTGCCCGCCGGAAAGGTCGATTTCACCCGCTCGGCATAGCGGAAGCGGCCATCGTCGATCCGCTTGGCCCGCCCGATCCGATCGGCCGCCGTATAGCCCGGGTCGCCCTCGAGAAGGGCCTCTATCTCGGCCTCGGCAGCAT
>JAHEBR010000040.1 GCA_024642185.1 Marivivens sp.
CTCGTCGCCCGAGGTCAGTTCCACCCAACGCCGCGCGCCGGTCATCAGATCGAAGCTGCGCTGAAAGCAGGTGGCTTTGCCGTCGAGGGTATTGAGCTTGACCAGAACCGCCCCTGCCGTATCGTCGCCCCGACGGACAACGAAGGCCGGGATATCGGCCAGCCTCAGCCGCGCGAGATAGGCCGAGACCCATATCCCGGCGGTGAGCCTCAAGAATTGCCGTCCTTGAAATTCAGGCCCATCTCGGAATAGCGTTCGGCCTCTTCAAGCCAGTTGGGCCGGACCTTGACCTGCAGGAAAAGGTGGACCTTGCGGCCAAGGAATTCCTCAAGCTCTTCCCGCGCCGCCTTGGACACGGCCTTGGCCGTCTCGCCCTTGTGGCCAAGAACGATGCCCTTATGCCCGTCGCGCGAGACATAGACCACCTGATCGATCCGTGCAGAGCCATCGGGGCGCTCGTTCCAGTGTTCTGTCTCGACGGTGAGCTGATAGGGCAGCTCTTGGTGCAGCCGCAGGGTAAGCTTTTCGCGGGTGATCTCGGCGGCGATCATGCGCATCGGCAGATCGGCGATCTGGTCCTCGGGGAAAAGAAGCGGGCTCTCCGGCATCCGGTCGCCCAGCCACGCTTTCAGATCGGCGCAGCCATAGCCCTTTTCGGCCGAGATCATGAAAGTCTCTTCGAAAGGATAGGCCTCGTTCATCTTCTTGGTCAGCGCCAGAAGCTCTTCGGCCTTCACGCGGTCGATCTTGTTGATCGCGAGCGCCACGGGGCGGCCCCCGACCTTGTCCTTCAGGTTATCGAGGATTGCTCGGACACCATCGGTCATCCCGCGATGCGCCTCGATCAGAAGCACGACGATATCGGCATCCGCCGCCCCGCCCCAAGCAGCGGCGACCATCGCCCGGTCGAGCCGCCGACGCGGGCGGAAAAGACCGGGCGTATCGACAAAGATGATCTGCCGGTCGCCATCCATCGCCACCCCACGGATGCGCGCCCGCGTGGTCTGAACCTTGTGGGTCACGATCGAGACCTTCGCGCCCACCATACGGTTCAAAAGCGTCGACTTGCCCGCATTCGGCTCGCCGATCAGCGCCACAAAACCGGCGCGGGTGGTGGGGGACTCAGTCATGATTTTAGCCCTTCAGGAGTTGGAAACGGTCGCTATTCCATTTTGCCGCCGTTTACCAGACCGCGCCTTTTTGCTCTGGAAATGCCAGTTCTTGATGAAAATCAACCAGAGCGGTAGCCTGCCCAAAATCGCAACCTCCAAGGAAGAGCCAACCATGGGCCTTTTCCGACTTCTGTTCCGAGCGTTTCGCCGGGAAGTCCGGAGGTCTTCCTATGTGGATCAGAGCCTCTACAGACCCGTGGAAAGGCCACGGCGGCGCGTCACCCAGAGCGTCACGGTCGTCGAGACGATTGAGATCGTTGAAACGACCGTGCTCACCGGGCCTTGCTGGGTGGTCGATGGCGACACCATCCGCATCCAGAACCAGTCGATCCGCATCGCCGGGATCGACGCGCCCGAGCTCCATCACCCCTATGGCCATCCCGCCAAGCGGGCGGTCATGGCGATGTGCAAGGGGCGAACGGTTTCGGCGCATCTGCACCCTGACTCGAGCTACGACCGGCTGGTGGCCACCTGCTATCTGGATGACGGGCGGGATATTGCGGCGGAGCTGGTGAAAGCGGGCCTCGCGCTCGACTGGCCGAAATTCTCGCGCGGCAAATACCGTCACCTCGAAGTGGAGGGCGCCCGAAAGAAGCTCTGGCGGATAGATGCCAAACAGAAGGGCAAGCTACGCGCCGACCAGATGTGAGGGCCTGCTAGCCCGTCACCTTCTTCAACAGCGCCTCGGCGGCGGCCATTTCGGCTTGCCGTTTCGATCCGGCGCTGGCGCGTTCGGCCGGGCCCGAAGCGAGGCGGGCTTCAATGGTGAAAATCGGCTGATGATCGGGCCCGGTGCGCGAGATCTGGACGTAATTGGGCGGCGGCTCGCCACGGGCCTGCGCCCATTCCTGAAGCGCGGTCTTGGGGTCGCGGGCGTCTGTTTCCACGCGGTCGATCCTCTCGCCCCAAAGGCGCAAGACGGCGTCGCGCGCGGTTTCGAACCCGGCATCGAGATAGATCGCGGCGATCACCGCCTCCATTGCGTCGCCCAAGAGCGCGTCCTTGCGCCGGCCGCCGGACTTCATTTCGGAGCGTCCGAGCTTGAGGACCGCGCCAAGATCAATGGCACGGGCCACCTCGGCGCAGGTTTCCTTGCGGACGAGCGCGTTGAAGCGGGGGGCCAGGATGCCCTCGGCGGCGCCCTTGTCGGCCTTGAACAGAGCTTCGGCAATCGACAGGCCAAGCACGCGGTCGCCCAGGAATTCCAGCCGCTGGTTATTGTCACGGTGGGGCGAGGTCATCGAGGGGTGAGTAAGCGCACGGATCAGAAGCTCGGGCTTGGCAAACTCATGCCCGAGACGTTCGGAAAATTCTTTCATTTCAGCCGAGAGCTTCATCTCACCGCCTCCAATATGCGGTCTTTGCGCCATGTCCAGACCTGCCAGAGCGAGCGGCCGGTTGCCGACAGTCCTACCAGCCGGGCGCGGGAAACGACAGTAGCCTCGTCCACCATTCCAAGGCCGCCTGCCGCACGCGCAATCCGGCTGTCGGCGGCGTTGTCGCGGTTGTCGCCGAGAAGGAAGAGATGGCCCGCGGGGATAGTCACCTCGGCAAAGCGGTCGTGCGCTGTGTCGCCGGCGTTCAGCACGGGATGGTCAAACCCATCAGGCAGCGTCTCGATCAAGAGACGCTTGCGGCAAAGCGCCCCCTGCCCGACCGCGCCGTTGAGGCAGCGCGGCAGATCGCCATTGGCCCCTTGCGGACGCATGATCTCGTCGAAGAACTCTTTGTCAGCCAGTGCAAGGGGGGCGCCGTTCAGGATCACGATCCCGCTCTCGATAGCGATCCGGTCGCCCGCAAGTCCGATCAACCGACCAACCCCGCCACCTTCGACAAACACGATATCGCCACGCCGCGCCGGATGCCGCGAGGGGGTTGTCGCGAGAACCACGTCGCCGGGCAGAAGGGTCGGCTTCATGCCGAGCCCGCCGATCCGGTTGAGATCGACAAAGGCCCCGAGAAAGACAACAGGGACAGAGGCCGCGACAAGCCCAAAGCCAAGGCTGCGCCAGCGCGACAGGCTGACCCTCTGGCGCATTTGCGGGCGGATCAGGAGCATCACAGCGACGAGGGCTGCATTCACGAAGGGCAGAAGCAGAAACCAAGCCAGCCAGCCGCTCCAACCCAGATCGTTGAGCCGCCGCAGCGTGTGGCCCCAGAACGGGATCCACATGACCGCAAGCCAGATGTGCATCCAGATGATCTGGCCGCGTGTCAGGTCGAGCTGCCAGAGGGCCGCGAGCGGCAGGGCCACTACAAGAAGCGCGAAAAGGAAACGGCCCCGACCGGTCCGGCCGGACCAGTCGAAGCCTTCAAGATAGACGGACAGTGGATTGCGCGAGCGCGCCATCGGCCCCGGCGGCGTTACTCGATCGCCTTGAAGAAGCGATCGGAGCGCCATGTCCAGAAGGCAAGCATCGAGCGACCGGCGGATGAGAACATGATCCGGTCGGCGCGGCCGACGATATCCTCGGCTGGCACGAAGCCCACGCCACCAAGGCGCTGGTCAACGCGGCTGTCGGTCGAGTTGTCGCGGTTGTCGCCCATGAAGAAATAGTGGCCTTCAGGCACAGTATAGACGCCGGTGGTATCGAGGCTCTGGTTGCCGATATTCAGGATCGAGTGCTGGACGCCATTCGGCAGGGTCTCGATGGCGCGGTCCTTGAGGCAGAGGCCGCCCTGACCGGGATTGCCATTGGCGCAGCGGGGAACGAGGCCCTGCGGCCCTTGCCGTTCGTAGGTTTCTTCAAAGACACCAACCTGTTCGATCACAACCGCCACATCGTTGATGTAGAGAAGGCCGTCCTTCATCTGGACGCGGTCGCCCGGAAGGCCGATCAAGCGCTTGATGAAATCGCGGCCCGTGACCGGGTGGCGGAAAACCACAACATCGCCACGCTCGGGATCAGAGCCGAGAATCCGGTCATTATCGCCCTTGAGGAAGCCACAGAAATCCTCGGCGTCGATGTCGATGCCAAGCGATGCAATGCGGATCGAGGGGCAGGAAGCATAGGAATAGCCATAGGCCATCTTGTTGACGAAGAGGAAATCACCGATCAGCAGCGTATCCTTCATCGAGCCGGACGGGATCCAGAAAGGCTGGAAGAACAGCGTGCGGAACACACCCGCGATGAGAAGGGCATAGACAACCGTCTTGACCGTTTCCTTGATGCCCGCCCAAAGGCCGCTTTCTTCCGTCACGTCCGACATGATCGTTCCTTTTTGGTGTCAGGGGTATGTGAGGGCCCCGGCACGGCAAGTCAAGCGCCGCTGGCGGGATCGGCAAGGGGCCGCGCCTCGATCACGACAAAGGCCTGCGCCCAAGGGTGATCGTCGGTCAGGGTGACATGGATGATCGCCTCGTGGCCCGGAGGCGTCATGGCATCGAGCCTGTCCTTGGCCCAGCCGGTCACCTGCATCACGGGCTGGCCGGTGCGCAGGTTGCTGACCGCCATATCCTTCCAGGCGATGCCCATTCGCAGGCCGGTGCCGAGCGCCTTGGAACAGGCCTCTTTCGCGGCCCAGCGTTTGGCATAGGTCGCGGCCACCGCGCGGGGGCGGCTTTCGGCTTTGCGCTGCTCGCGCTCGGTAAAGACCCGCTGCAGGAACCGCTCGCCGAAACGCTCGAGCGTTCCTTCGATCCGGTCGATGTTGCAGAGATCGGTGCCGATACCGAGGATCATTCTGGGACTCCGCGCCCTTGGCTTCGCGCCGAGAAGTGGCACGAAGCGGGCCTTTTGGCAAATCGCGCCCGAAAGACACATTTCCGTGTGCAATCATCTCCCATTGATCGGCGTCAACCTCGCGACTCAGATCGAGGCGCATGATTCTCGCATCGTGAGGGAGACTCACGTTTTTTGAAAGGTTTCCAAAATGAATTTAGGCTTAAAGACTCTCGGTCTCTCAATCGCTCTTGGCCTTGGCACCACCATGGTCATGGCGGGGGACGCAAAGGTAACCGTCAATGTCTCGCTCTGGGACAGCGGCGAGACCGCCATGGACAATCTCATGGACGGCCCCAACCTTGGCATGGCGCTTGGCGGCGACACGACCTTGGCAACCATGGGCATCACGCCCGACCTGACGACCGTCTCAGGTGGTGATATTACTTTTGTCATGACCAACAACTCGAGCTGGCTCATCCACGAGATGGTCGTTGCACCGGTTGCCGACGTGAATGCACCGCTGCCCTATGTCGACGACGACATGGAGGTCGATGAAGACGCAGCAGGCGCCATCGGCGAGGTGCCTGAAACCGATCCCGGCCAGTCCGGCTCGGTGACACTGCACCTCGACCCCGGGACCTATATCCTGTTCTGCAATATCCCTGGCCACTACGCCATGGGCATGTGGGCGACGATTACGGTCACTGAATAATCAGAGCGCCTTGGCGCGGGTCTCAGGCCCGCGCCTCGTCCATCAGGCGGCGCATTTCGCGGATCGCGGGGGCGAGGCCACGGAAGATTGCCTCGCCAATGATGAAATGCCCGATGTTGAGCTCCATCACCTCGGGAAAGGCGGCGACGGGCTGGACCGTTTCATAGGTCAGGCCGTGGCCGGCGTGAACCTCGAGGCCGAGCGAATGGCCATAGGCCGCCATCTCGCGCAGGCGTTTAAGCTCGGCGTCGCGCTCGGCGAAATGGCCCTCGGCATGGAAATCGCAATAGGCGCCGGTGTGCAGCTCGATCACCTGCGCGCCGATCCGGTGGGCGGCTTCGATCTGGCGGGCGTCGGCGGCGATGAAGATCGACACCCGGCACCCCGCCTCGCGCAGAGGGGCGATGAAATGGGCGAGCCGGTTTTCCTCGCGCGCAACCTCGAGGCCGCCCTCGGTCGTCCGCTCTTCGCGCTTTTCGGGAACAATGCAGACCGCGTGGGGCCGGTGGCGCAGGGCGATCTTCTGCATCTCGTCTGTCGCGGCCATCTCAAAATTCAGTGGCGTGGTCAGAACCGCCATCAGCCCTTCGATATCGGCATCGGAGATATGCCGACGATCCTCGCGAAGGTGCGCGGTGATCCCATCGGCCCCCGCCTCTTCGGCGATCTTCGCCGCGCGGACCGGGTCTGGATAGGCGCTGCCGCGCGCGTTGCGGACGGTGGCGACGTGGTCGATGTTGACGCCCAAGCGAAGTTTGCCGGACATGAGGCTTCCTTTCAAATCAGTCGCCCGATCCTAGCCGGAATGCCCCGCGCCGTCAGCCGGATTCGCCGCCACGCGGCCAAGCTGGCTAAGCTTCTGTCGAAGAAGCTTGCGACGGTGGTTCTGATAGGCGCGGATCACCGGGACGGAGAGATAATAAGAGACAAGCCCAAGGACGATACCGGGGATCAGCCCGCCGATCAGAAACGGCAGGAAGAGATCGTCGTAGAAAAGGTGAAGGCCACGCCAATCCATCTTCTCGGAGGTGAAGACCGCAGTGAAATTGTGCCACAGGTCATGCCCAGCGCCCGAGAATTTGTGGCTCATCGACGGATCGACGCCTTCGCGCAACGAATTGCCAAGCAGAAGGTGCCCGATCTTGGTCGACAGGACGGCAATCGGCAGATAGGTCAACGGGTTGCCGACAAAGCTCGACAGAAGAGCCGCGATCACATTGCCGCGCATCAGCTTGGCAAGAATGAAGGCGACAACGAAATGGAGCCCGTAGAAGGGCGTGAATGCTGTCACCACACCGGCAAAGATGCCGCGGGCGATCTTTTCGGGCGTATCGGGCAGGCGGCGAAGGCGCAGCTTGACGTAGCCGATCGCGCGCCGCCAGCCGCCACGCGGATAGACGATCTCGGTCAGCAACTGTTTGAAAGGCCGTCTGTCGCGGCGCTTGAAGACCAAGTTACCTACCTTTGCCTCAGCTCTTGGCCGGGGTCGTCTGTGCCCGCGCCGGATCCCGCAGGCGCGAGATCGAGGCCACGTTGCTTTCTGCTTCGAGCGCAGTCATCACCCGATGCAGGTGCTCGACATCGCGCAGATCGACATCAATCTCGAGCTTGTAGAAATCGGGCTTGCGATCGATGAAGTTCAGGTCCGAGATATTGGCGCTTTGCTCACCGATCAATGTGCAAATTCGCCCCAGGACGCCGGCATCGTTACTGATCGAGATTTCCAGGGTCACGGTATTGGTTGCGGGGTGCTTGCCTTCCTGCCAGTGCAGGTCGACCCAGCGCTCGGGCTGGGCCTCGTAAACCGCAAGTGCCTGACAGTCGATCGCATGAACAATAACGCCTTGGCCCCGGAAGGTGATGCCGACGATCCGCTCTCCGGGGACCGGCTGGCAGCACGGCGCGCGGTGAAAAGACTGATCCGGCGATAGGCCGATAACGGCCCGCGATTGATCGACCTCGTCACCCTCGCGCTCGGCCAGATCGGGATAGATCGCCCTGACAACCTCGCGCGCGGTCAACTCGGCCGAGCCGAGGCGCGCAAGAAGCTCGTCTTCATCCTCAAGCACAAGCGCCTTGGCGGCGGTGCGCAGGGCCTTTTGCGTGGCTTTCTTGCCAACATTCTCAAAGGCCACCCGCGCCAACTCGGCGCCGAGCTTGATAAACCGCTCGCGGTCCTCTTCGCGCAACGAACGACGGATCGCCGATTTCGCACGGCCCGTGACAACGATGTCGATCCAGGTCGCCTGCGGGGTCTGGCCTTCGGCGGTGATGATATCAACCGACTGGCCGTTCTTGAGCCGGGTCCAGAGCGGCACGCGGATGCCGTCGACCTTGGCGCCGACACAGGCCGATCCGATGCGGGTGTGGATTGCATAGGCAAAGTCGATCGGCGTGGCGCCGCGCGGCAGCTTGATCACATCACCCTTGGGCGAGAAGCAGAACACCTGATCCTGATACATCTCGAGCTTGACCGCTTCGAGAAACTCGTCGTGGTCATGCTCGTCATCAAGCCGTTCGGTCAGCGAGGCGATCCAGCGGACGGGATCGACGGCAAAGCGGTTTTCGACCCTTTCGCCGTTCTTGTAGGACCAGTGGGCCGCAACGCCGGTTTCGGCAACATCGTGCATCTCGCGGGTGCGGATCTGCACCTCGACGCGTTTGCCATCACGGCCCGACACGGTGGTGTGGATCGAGCGGTAACCGTTGGTTTTAGGCTGGCTGATATAGTCCTTGAAACGGCCCGGAACCGCCCGCCAGCGCTGGTGCACGGCGCCAAGGACGCGATAGCAATCACCCTCAGTCGCCGTCACGATGCGGAATCCATAGATATCCGAGAGGCGCGAGAATCCCTGATCCTTTTCCTGCATCTTGCGCCAGATCGAATAGGGGCGCTTGGCGCGGCCCGAAACCTCGGCAATGATCCCGGCTTTCTCAAGCTCAAGCCGCATGTCGGAAGTGATCTTCTCGATCACATCGCCCGATTCTTTCTGGAGCGTGATGAAGCGGCGCATGATCGAATTGCGCGCCTCGGGGTTCAAGACGCGGAAGGCGAGATCCTCGAGCTCTTCGCGCATCCACTGCATACCCATGCGGCCGGCAAGCGGCGCGAAAATCTCCATCGTCTCGCGCGCCTTCTGCGCCTGCTTCTCGACGCGCATCGATTTGATTGTGCGCATATTGTGCAGGCGGTCGGACAGCTTGACGAGCATCACGCGCAAATCGCGCGACATCGCCATGAAGAGCTTGCGGAAGTTCTCGGCCTGTTTGGAATGGGCGGAGGTCAGCTGAAGATTGGTCAGCTTGGTGACGCCATCAACGAGCTCGGCGATCTCCTCACCGAATCGCTTCGAGACCTCGGAATAGGAGGCCTTGGTGTCTTCGATCGTGTCGTGCAGAAGCGCGGTCGCGAGGGTCGCGTCATCCATCTGCTGCTCGGCAAGGATCATCGCCACGGCAACCGGATGGGTAAAATAGGGCTCGCCCGAATGACGAAACTGGCCCTCGTGCATGGCCTCGCCAAAGGCGAAGGCCTCGCGCAGGAGCTTTTCGTTCGAGCGGGGGTTGTAGGCGCGGACCAGCGAGATCAGTTCGTCGGCGGTCGTCATCTGGTCCTTGCCTTCGGCGGTGCCGGAACGGGGCGCTTAGCGCTGCCCCTGAGCTTCCATCAGCGCCCGCAGCAGTTTCTCTTCAGACATATCGTCTTCAACGGGCTTGTCGGCCTCGGCACCCATAAGAAGGGCCATGGCGTCGTCTTCCGGCTCGTCGACCTCGATCTGGGTCTGGTGGGCTTCGATCATCCGCTCGCGCAGATCGTCGGCAAGCTGGGTCTCGTCGGCGATTTCGCGCAGGGCGACGACGGGGTTCTTGTCGTTATCGCGGGCGATGGTGAGCGGAGCGCCAGAGGCAATCTCGCGGGCACGGTGAGAGGCGAGCATCACAAGCTCGAACCGGTTCGGTACCTTGTCAACGCAATCTTCGACGGTCACGCGGGCCATTAGCGCACTCCAATACTTCGGGCGGGTCCTAGGAAGCCCCCCATTTAGAGGCAGAAGCCAAGAAACACAAGTCGAAAACCCGATGCCCCTGATCAGGGGATCGGCACCACCTCGTCACGTGCGGAAGCGGGCAGAGCGGCGAGCATTTCCGCCACCGTCTGGCCCAGAACGGGATGCCGCCAATCAGGGGCGACCTCAGCCAGCGGCACGAGCACAAAGGCACGATCCTGCATCCGCGGATGTGGCAGGATCAAGCGGTCGGGGGCCTCGGCTTTCTGGCGTTCGAGGTCGATGCCCAGCCAGTGAGCGAAGGTCGCGCGGTCGGGAAGGACATGCTCTCCAACCGCAACCAGATCGAGGTCCAGCGTCCGCGCACCCCAGCGCGTCTGCCGCTCGCGCCCGTATTGCGCTTCGATCTCGTGCAGGATGGATAGGATCTCTTCGGGGCTTTTGTCCGACCGCAACGCCATCGCCGCATTGACGAAATCAGGGCCGGAACCGGGCGGAAAGGCAGGTGTCCGATACAAACGGCTTATGCCAATGGGACTACCTATCCTTAGGTATATATCGACATTTGAATGTGTAATAGTTTCATCTGGTCTTCCACTCAAAGACGAAACGTTTCCGCCAATAGCAACCAAAACCATATCGCATAGTTCTGCCTCAGCTTTTTCTTCTTGCGCCATTACACCACTCACGGACCGGAAGCGTTGTGTTTCATCTTTCACACCACGCGCAAGTGAACAAGCCGAGCTCTTGACCACTCGGAAGGACCACTCACATGTTTTATCGGGATGAGCGCTTGGCGCTCTTTATCGATGGCTCGAACCTCTATGCCGCCGCCAAGGCGCTTGGCTTCGACATCGACTACAAACTTCTCCGCGCCGAATTCATGCGCCGCGGCAAGCTGCTGAGGGCGTTTTATTACACCGCTCTTCTCGAGAACGACGAATATAGCCCGATCCGTCCGCTCGTTGACTGGCTGCACTACAACGGCTTCCACATGGTGACCAAGCCCGCGAAGGAATACACCGACGCCATGGGCCGCCGGAAGGTGAAGGGCAACATGGACATCGAGTTGACCGTCGACGCCATGGAGCTTGCGCCCCACGTCGATCACGTCGTGCTTTTCTCGGGCGACGGCGATTTCAGGCCGCTCCTCGAGGCGCTTCAGCGCAAGGGCGTGCGGGTCTCGGTCGTCTCGACGATCCGCAGCCAGCCGCCGATGATCTCGGACGAGCTGCGCCGTCAGGCCGATAATTTCATCGAGCTTGACGAGCTGCGCGAAGTGATCGGCCGCCCGCCGCGCGAGCCGCGCCCCGAGCGCGAAGAGGCAACGGAAGAAGCCTGATCCACAAATTCCAGCCGGGGCCAATGGCCCCGGTTCTTGTTTTGGGGTGGGCGTTCATGCTTGGTATGGGGAAATCCATTTCGCCGGAGCTACCATGCCCTCTCCCCTAGTTTCCCAAGCCGACATTGATGCCTATCAGCGCGATGGCGTCGTCCTGATCAAGGGCCTCTTCCGCGACTACGTCGATCTCTTGCGCGAAGGCGTCGAACGCAACCTGCGCGAGCCCGGCCCCTATGCCGCCGAAAACCTCAAGCCCGGCGAGGGCGGCCGTTTCTTCGATGATTATTGCAACTGGCAGCGCATCCCTGAATTCGTCGAGACCATCCAGAACTCCCCCGCCGCCGGAGTTGCCGCCGATCTCATGCAGTCCGAGCGCGTGCAGGTCTTCCACGACCACGTTCTGATCAAGGAGCCCGGCACCTCGAAACCCACCCCCTGGCATCAGGACGGCCCCTATTACTTTGTCGAGGGCCGCCAGACGGTCAGCCTTTGGTCGCCTCTTGATCCGGTGACCAGTGCCACCCTGCGCTGCGTGGCCGGATCGCACCTTTGGGAAAAGCCGGTCTTGCCCAAGCGCTGGCTGGCCGACACGAGTTTCTATCCCGATCCCTCGGCCTATATGCCCGTGCCCGATCCCGATGCCGAAGGCATGACCATTCTCGAATGGCCGATGGAGCCGGGCGATGCAGTGGCCTTTGACTACAAGGTTCTGCACGGCGCACGCGGCAACGAGACAACCCAGCGCCGCCGCGCCTTTTCCCTGCGCCTTGTCGGCGACGATGCCCGCTATGTCGAACGCCCCGGCCGCACCTCGCCGCCCTACCCCGGCCACGA
This sequence comes from Marivivens sp., assembly GCA_024642185.1. Classification (GTDB taxonomy): domain Bacteria; phylum Pseudomonadota; class Alphaproteobacteria; order Rhodobacterales; family Rhodobacteraceae; genus RFZI01. The sequence goes on from JAHEBR010000040.1 coordinate 11,733, forward strand.
GATGCAACCGGGCGACAGGCTGCGCGAGGACTGGTTCCCCTATATCTGGCCCCGCGCATCCTAGGGCTGGACCCCGCCGCGCCTTGGCCTTACCTCTGGCCGAAACCCGGAGCCCTGAATGACCAAGCCGCCCCTGACCCTCTATCTCGCTGCCCCGCGCGGCTTTTGCGCCGGGGTCGACCGCGCCATCAAGATCGTCGAGATGGCCCTCGAGAAATGGGGCGCGCCGGTCTATGTCCGCCACGAGATCGTGCATAACAAGTTCGTGGTCGACGGCCTTCGGGCCAAGGGCGCGGTCTTTGTTGAAGAGCTTGAGGAATGCCCGCTTGACCGTCCGGTGATCTTCTCCGCCCACGGCGTGCCGAAATCCGTCCCCGCCGAGGCGGCGGCGCGCCAGATGATCTATGTCGATGCTACCTGCCCGCTGGTGAGCAAGGTCCATATCGAGGCCGCCCGCCACGCCGAGAACGGCCTGCAGATGATCATGATCGGCCACGCCGGCCATCCCGAGACCATCGGCACCATGGGCCAGCTGCCCGAGGGCGAGGTTCTCTTGGTCGAAACGGTCGAGGATGTGGCGAAGGTCGAAGTGCGCAGCCCCGAGTGCCTCGCCTATGTCACCCAGACCACGCTCTCGGTCGACGACACCTCCGATATCGTCGCCGCCCTCAAGGCCCGCTTTCCCGCCATCGTCGGGCCGCACAAGGAAGACATCTGCTACGCCACCACCAACCGCCAGGAGGCGGTCAAGGCCATCGCGCCTGATTGCGACGCAGTCCTCGTCGTGGGTGCGCCCAACTCCTCCAATTCGCGCCGTTTGGTCGAGGTGGCCGCAAAGAACGGCTGCCCCCACGCCCAGTTGGTCCAACGCGCAAGCGAGATCGACTGGCGCGCGCTTGAGGGCATCCGCTCGGTCGGCATCACCGCCGGCGCCTCCGCGCCTGAGGTCTTGATCGACGAGGTCGTGTCGGCCTTTTCCAGCCATTTCGACGTGACGGTGAAGAAAGTCGAGACCGCGCA
>JAHEBR010000041.1 GCA_024642185.1 Marivivens sp.
CTGCGCTCGCGCGCGGCCCGCAATTTCTATGATGTGACCTATCCAAGTTGGCAGCGCGGACACGCCCTTATGGAACGCGCGGTCGAGCTGACGCCTGACGATCCGATGTCGCTCGCCATGCGCGCGATTGGCGACGTGATGTTGCACGGCGCCCGCAACGAGAGGATGGATCCAGAGCGGGCGAAGATGCACGAAGAGGGATTGAATCTGGCGATCAAGCTGGCGCCAAAGGTCGATTTTCTGTTCAGTTCGCGGTCGAATTTCAATTCGATCATCAAGCGCGATGGCCCGGCCGCATTGCGCGACGCGGAACAAAGCATGGCGCTCAATCCGAACTATCAGATCGGATATGGTGCGCTTGGCTATGCGAAAATGTTGCTGGACGATCTGCCGTCGGCCATCGAGAGGCTCGAATTCTCGATGGGCCTTTCAAGCGACGACCCGCTGGAGCCGCAGCGCACGTTTCCTCTGGCTGTCAGTTACTATCTGACCGGCCAGTTTTCAAAGGCCAGACCGGTCATCGAAAAGCTGCTTCACGTCTATAGCGAGGATCGGTTGCTGCAAAAGCTCATGGCGATGACATTGCGGGGCCTTGGCGACGCTGACGGCGCCGCCAAGCGAGAAGATCTTGTCGCCATCATGCCGTTCACCCCCTCGATCAGCTCGATCAGGATGAGCCTGCCTGCGGCCTACGACGCCTTTGCCGAAGAGCTTTGGTCGGTCGCCCGGCCTTAGCCCTTCTTCAGGCAGCGCTGGCCCAGAACCTCGGCGATCTGCACGGCGTTAAGCGCCGCGCCCTTGCGGAGGTTGTCCGACACGCACCAGAAGTTGATGCCGTTCTCGACCGTGACGTCCTGACGGATGCGGCTGATGAAGGTGGCATAATCGCCCACGCATTCGATCGGGGTGACGTAGCCGCCGGCCTCGCGCTTGTCGACGACCATGATGCCCGGCGCTTCGCGCAGGATGTCGGTGGCTTCTTCCCAGTCGAGGAACTCTTCAAACTCGACGTTGATCGATTCCGAATGGCCCACGAAGACCGGCACGCGAACGCAGGTCGCGGTGACCTTGATCGACTTGTCGAGGATCTTCTTGGTCTCGGTGACCATCTTCCATTCCTCTTTCGTGTCGCCACTATCAAGGAATACATCGATCTGGGGGATCACGTTGAAAGCGATCTGTCTGGGATAGACCGAAGGCGCAACTTCCTGACCGGGGACATACATTCCCTTGGTCTGGTTCCACAGCTCGTCGATGGCCTCTTTTCCGGTCCCGGAAACGGACTGATAGGTCGAGACGACAACGCGCTTGATCTTGGCGCGGTCGTGCAGGGGCTTGAGCGCCACCACCATCTGCGCGGTCGAGCAGTTGGGGTTGGCGATGATGTTCTTCTTGGAATAGCCGACAACAGCATCGGCGTTCACTTCGGGAACGATCAGCGGCACATCGGGATCGTAGCGATAGAGCGAGGAGTTATCGATCACCACGCAGCCCTGACTTGCGGCCTTGGGGGCATAGATCTTGGTCGCGTCCGAGCCGATGGCAAAAAGCGCGATATCCCAGCCTTTGAAATCGAAGGTGTCGAGGTCTTGGGTCTTCAAAGTTCGGTCGCCAAAGCTGACTTCGGTGCCCATCGATTTGCGCGAGGCAAGAGCCGCGATTTCATCAACCGGGAACTCGCGCTCGGCGAGGATGTTCAGCATTTCGTGGCCCACATTGCCCGTGGCGCCGACGACGACGACTTTATAGCCCATTGGCCTTGCTCCTTACTTGAGACGCGCCCCCTTTAGCGGCTGCGGGCCTTAAGTAAAAGGGGCCGCGTCAGTCTGTCCTGTCTTTGGCAAAGAGATAGGCGGCAAGGCCACACAGCACCAGAACGCCGAAAAAGGCGAAGAGCGTCTGGTAGGGGGTGGCGGCGGCAACATCGGGGCCGGAGGCGGCCTTGAATATGCGGCCCGTGACCATCTGCATGACACCAACGCCGCCGATGCCGAAGAGGTTGAGAAGCGTCACGCCGCGGCCCGTCAGGTGCGGCGGAAAGAATGCCCGCCCATGCGCGACGATCACCGGGAACGAGGCGCCCGCCGCGCCGATCACGGCCAGAAGGGCGGCCGAGAGCCAGATGTTCTGATCGGCTACGGCATAGAGCGCAAAGATCGCCACGGCCCCAATGAGATTGCCGGTGAAGATCACCCACTTGCGGGTCTTGAAGAGGCGGTCGAGCGGGCCATAGGCGAAATTGCCAATGACCATCGCAATGCTCATCACCAGCGTGACCGAGCCGATCATCGCGGCATCAGCGCCGAAAACGTCACGGGTATAGGGGCCGGCCCAAAGGCCGCGCAGGCCGGCGGCGGGGGCATAGTTGACCAGCATCATCGCCAGAATCGGCCAGATCACCGGCATCTTGAGCAGATCAAGCACCGAGCCGCGATGTTCGGAGACAACCTTCTCGGGATCGCGCACGGTCAGCCAGACCAGAAGCGCCACGATCAGCGTCAGCACCGCAAGCCCCCACATCGTGCCGCGCCAGCCGAAGGCTTCGACGGCCCAGGCGGTCGGGGCGGAGCTGACGATATTGCCGAGCGAGCCGAAACCGATGGTGGCACCGGCAAGGGTGGCGAAAACGGCGGCGGGATAGACCCGCGCGAAGATGAAATAGGCGGCCATGAGCACAGGCGAGCAGCCGATACCGATGAGCGCCATAGCGAGCGAGATATGCCCCGGCGTCTGAGCCAGAGCAAAAACCGCAGCGCCGCCCGCGCCGCCGAGGGCGAAGAGGCCCGCCGCGGTCTTGCGCGGGCCGATGGAATCAAGTGCTGCGCCCACGGGGATCTGCATGGCGGCGAAGATCAGGAACCATAGGCCCGAGGCGCTGGCCAGATCCTCGGGGGTGGCCCCGAGGTCTGTCGACAGCGCTGGCGTGAGGACGGCGAGGAAGGCCCTGTAGAACTGGCTCAGCACATAGGCTGCAACCAGCGAAATGATCCCGATACGCATTCAAAGTCCTCCCGCCGCTCTCGTTGCACGGGCGGCGGGGCGGTGCAAGTGCCTCGCCTAGAGTGCGCGGCTGTGTCGTCCTTCCGGCATCGAATAGGCATCCACCTCTTGTGCGGCGAGGCGGGCGATCAGGCGAGCTTCTTCGGCGAGCGTGATCTTGTGGCCGTCCGTGCGGATCTGATCTTTGAAGCGCTCGCGCATACCTTCGGTCATCGCCATCAGTTGCGAGACGGGAACGCCGTGCTTTTTCGAAAGCTGATCGAGGTCGATGCTGAACTGGCACATCAGCCCTTCGATCATGTCGGCGCGAAGCTGATCGTTGGCGGTCATCGCGTGGCCGCGTTCGGTGGCCAGAGATCCGGAATCAATCGCCGTCGCGTATTTGGCCGAGGCCGAAATGTTCTGGGCATAGCCCTGCGGATAGCGTGAGATAGCCGAGGCACCGATGCCGATCAGAACGTCGAACGGATCGTCGGTATAGCCTTGGAAATTGCGCCGTAGCGTGCCGTTCTCAAGCGCCTTGGCCATGCTGTCGGTCGGCCGGGCGTAATGGTCGATGCCGATCTCGGTGTAGCCGTCCCAAAGGAACAGGTCGCGCGCGGTATCGAACAGCTCTAGCCGTGCTTCCGCATCGGGCAGGGCATCGCCGGGGATCATCACCTGACGCTTGGCCATCCACGGCACATGGGCATAGCCATAAAGCGCCACGCGGTCGGGGCTGAGCGACAGGACACGCTGCACGCTGTCGGCCATCCGCTCGCGCGTCTGGTAGGGCAGGCCATAGAGGATATCCATGTTGACCGAGCCAACCCCCGCCGCGCGGAGCATGGCGACGACATCGCGGGTCTGCTCAAAGCTCTGAAGGCGGCCGATCGCTTCCTGCACCACAGTATCGAAATCCTGCACGCCGATCGAGGCGCGGGTCATGCCGGCGGCGGCCAGTGCGTCAATCCGCGCCTGATCGACCTCGGTGGGGTCAATCTCGACCGAGAAGGTCGCATCATCGGTCCATTTTCGGAAATCGCGGAGGGTCTGGCCGAGGTCGGCGATCATCTCGGGGTTGAGAAGGGTAGGAGTGCCGCCGCCAAGGTGAACCTGACCAATTCGCACATCGGGATGCAGGTGTCGGCCAACCTCGGCAAGCTCTTGTTTCAAAAGCGCAAGATAGGGGACCAATGGCCGGTCGGTCGATGTTCCTTGGGTCCGGCAGGCGCAGAACCAGCAGAGCCGCCGGCAATAGGGGATATGGACGTACAGCGAAATTGGCGTGCCCGGCTCAATCGCCGTCATCCAGCCTGCAACGACCTGCGGCCCGACCTTTGGGGAAAAATGGTTGGCGGGCGGATAGCTGGTGTATCGCGGCGCGCGGGCCTCAAAGAGCCCCAGTTGCCGGAGCTTTTCATGGGAAGCCATTGCATTTCCTTTGCAGAAGGTGATTAACGTGGCACCATGTAGTGCGCGAGTATGGGGACTGTTGCCGATGGCTGACACCAATTGCGGCGAATGCCCGATCCGCCACCGCGCGGTCTGCGCCAAGTGCGATGCGGACGAACTCGCGCGGCTGGAAGAGATCAAGTATTATCGCAACTACGAAGCCGGCCAACCGATTGCCTGGGCGGGCGACGATTTGGCGTTCCTCGGGTCTGTCGTGCGCGGCGTCGCCTCGATCAGCCAGACCCTCGAAGATGGCCGCACCCAGATGGTCGGCCTCTTGCTGCCCTCGGATTTTATCGGCAGGCCCGGCCGTGGCGTTTCGCTTTACGATGTGACGGCGGTCAGCAATGTCACGCTGTGCTGCTTTCGGCGCAAGCCGTTCGAGCAGCTTATGCTGGCTACGCCCCATGTGGCCGAGCGACTGCTCGACATGACCCTCGACGAGCTGGATGCCGCCCGCGAGTGGATGCTGATCCTTGGTCGCAAGACCGCGCGGGAAAAGATCGCGAGCCTTCTGACGATCATCGCCCGCCGCGAGTCGGTTATCGGGATGCGCGCGCTCAAGGGGCCGATCGTCATTGACTTGCCGCTCACGCGCGAAGCAATGGCCGACTACCTCGGTCTTACCCTCGAGACAGTCAGCCGGCAAATTTCCGCACTGAAAAACGAAGGCGTCATCTCGCTCGAGGGAAAGCGGCGGGTTCAGGTTCCGGATTTTCAGGATCTGATCGCGGAAACCGGCGACGACATGGACGGGGGCATGGTCGCCTGACCAGCCCTCAGGCGTCAATCTGTTCCGCAGTCCGAGCATTCGTCTAGTGTGCCATCAGGAGCGGCAGGCTCGTCCCTTCGAGCATATCGCGGGTGGCGCCGCCCAGAAGCGATTCGCGGAACCGCGAATGGCCATAGGCCCCCATCACGATCAGATTGGCCCCACCTTCGGTCGCAAAGCGAGCCAGTACCTCTGATACACGCGGCAGAGTCCGCGAGAGGATAGACACCTCGGCCTTGACCCCGTGGCGCGCAAGCATCAGGCAAACAGCGCCTCCCGGATCAGACCGTTCAGGGGAGTGGGTGGGCGGATCGATCATCACGATATCGACACGAACGGCCCGCTTGAGGAAGGGCAAGGCCGCGCGGATTGCAGCGAAGGATTCGCTGCTTTCGTTCCAGGCGACAACGATCTTGTCGAAGCTCTTTGTGGCCAGTTCGGCCTTTTCGGGCACGACAAGAACGGGGGCGCCGGTTCCGAAAAGCTCTGCTTCAAGAATGCCGACCTGAACCGGACTGCGCCCAGCGCCGTAGGGTTTTGTCGCCACGACAAGATCGGAATAGCGGGAGAGCCTGCTCACCAGGGTATCCAAGCCCAGATGGGGAATGACGACGGCTTGTGTTGCAACCGTGGGCCTATCGAGCGGGAATGTCGTTTGCACCCATTTCTCAAGTGCTTCCGCCCTTTCGCGGGCCTCGGCGGCGCCTGTCTCAAGTACGATCGCCGCTGTGCCAGCCGGCATTGGTTCATAGCGTGCAGGATCAATCCCGACACAATGGATATCGAGATGGGCACCCTCTCTCTCCGCAAGCGCGAGGGCCGCCTGCAGCGCTCCTGCATCCGAGGCCTGATCGGTAACAATCACCGAAATTGTTTTGTAACCCATCACGGTTCTCCTGAAACGGGCAAAGTGACTGCGCCCGGAACGTCTCGACAGAGACAGCACTAGCAAAGGCGGCTTCACAAAAACTTGACATGGATCAATGCGGCAGCCCCGGCTGTCAGAGAAACAGCAACTGGAACTGAACGTCCCGCGAACGATTCTGCGCGGGCGAAAGAAGGGGAACACTTCTCATGTGGGATTGGATCAAGATTGTGGCGTTGGGGCTTATCACCCTCTTCGCCGCACTGGCCGCGAACTGGGCGCGGGACCTGGCCTATCAGGTTCACGCACTGATCGTGATGGCTATATCCGCCGGTCTGTTTATCTGGACCGTGCGCACTGCTGGCGACCCGAAGGGGCCAGCGCCGACCGGCTATATGGACGGCGTCATCCGCTACGGCGTGGTGGCGACGGCTTTCTGGGGCCTTGCGGGTTTCCTTGTCGGAACCTTCATCGCTTTTCAGCTCGCCTTTCCGGCGCTGAACTTTGAATTCCTTCAGGGCTACGGCAACTTTGGCCGTCTGCGGCCGCTGCACACCTCGGCGGTGATCTTCGCCTTCGGTGGCAACGCGCTGATCGCGACCTCGTTCTACATCGTCCAGCGCACCAGCGCCGCGCGGCTGTGGGGCGGCAATCTCGCCTGGTTTGTCTTCTGGGGCTATAACCTGTTCATCGTGCTGGCCGCGACCGGCTATCTGATGGGCGCGACCCAGTCGAAGGAATACGCCGAGCCGGAATGGTATGTCGATATCTGGCTGACGATCGTTTGGGTGGCCTATCTTCTTGTGTTCCTGGGGACGATCATCAAGCGCAAAGAGCCGCATATCTATGTGGCCAACTGGTTCTTCCTGTCGTTCATTGTCACCGTGGCCATGCTCCACGTCGTGAACAACCTCAGCCTGCCGGTGTCGATCTTCGGCTCGCGCTCGGTTCAGCTTTTTGCCGGTGTGCAAGACGCCATGACCCAGTGGTGGTATGGCCACAACGCCGTGGGCTTCTTCCTGACTGCGGGCTTCCTCGGCATGATGTACTACTTCGTGCCCAAGCAGGCCGGAAAGCCGGTCTTCAGCTACAAGCTGTCGATCATCCACTTCTGGGCGCTGATCTTCCTCTACATCTGGGCTGGTCCGCACCACCTGCACTACACCGCTCTGCCGGACTGGGCCTCGACCCTCGGCATGGTGTTCTCGGTCATCCTCTGGATGCCCTCGTGGGGTGGCATGATCAACGGCCTGATGACGCTCTCGGGCGCATGGGACAAGATCCGCACCGACCCGATCATCCGCATGATGGTCATCTCGCTCGGCTTCTACGGCATGTCGACCTTCGAAGGCCCGATGATGTCGATCCGCGCGGTCAACTCGCTGTCGCACTATACCGACTGGACCATTGGCCACGTTCACTCTGGCGCCTTGGGCTGGAACGGCATGATCACCTTCGCCGCTCTCTATTTCATGACGCCGAAACTGTGGAACCGTGCCAGCCTTTACAGCCTGCGTCTTGTCAACTGGCACTTCTGGCTCGCCACCATCGGCATCATCCTCTACGCGGCCTCGATGTGGGTCACGGGGATCATGGAAGGCCTGATGTGGCGTGAGGTCGATGCGCAGGGCTTCCTCGTGAACTCCTTCGCCGACACGGTGGCTGCGAAGTTCCCGATGTATGTGGTCCGCGGCCTTGGCGGCACGCTCTACCTCACCGGCGCGATCATCATGTGCTACAACCTCTGGATGACGGCGTTTGGCAAAAACCAGCCTGCCGCCGTCGCCACCCCCGCAGAATAAGGAGAGGACGATATGGGTATCCTTGATCGTCACAAGGTTCTTGAAAAGAACGCCACGCTGCTGCTGGTCTGTAGCCTCGGTGTGGTCACCATCGGCGGGATCGTGGAAATCGCACCGCTGTTTTACCTCGAAAACACCATCGAGGATGTGGAAGGGGTTCGTCCCTATTCGCCGCTCGAACTGACGGGCCGCGAGATCTACATCCGCGAGGGCTGCTATGTCTGCCACAGCCAGATGATCCGCCCGATGCGCGACGAGGTCGAGCGCTACGGCCACTACTCGCTGGCAGCGGAGTCGATGTACGACCACCCGTTCCAGTGGGGTTCGAAGCGGACCGGGCCCGACCTCGCCCGCGTCGGCGGCCGCTACTCGGACGAGTGGCACGTCGATCACCTCGTCAACCCCGAGGCGGTCGTGCCGGAATCGGTGATGCCGAAGTACAGCTTTCTGCTGAACAAGGAGATCGAGCCGACCTACATCACCGACCTGATGAGCACGCACCGCATGGTGGGCGTGCCCTACAGTGACGAGATGATCGAAAGTGCCAAGGCCGACTTCGTGGTGCAGGCCGACCCGCTGGGCGACTCTGCGGCTCTTCTCGAACGCTACCCGGGCGCGCAGGTCCGCAACTTTGACGGCCAGCCGCAGCTGACCGAAATGGATGCGCTGATCGCCTATCTGCAAATGCTCGGCACGCTGGTCGATTTCTCGACCTTCACGCCCGATGCAAGCCGCTAGGAGGACCAGATGAATTATCACATCTTCCGCGAAATCGCAGATAGCTGGGTGCTGCTGGCCATGTTCGTCTTCTTTGTGGGCGCGATCGTCTGGGCCTGGCGGCCCGGCAGCCGCGCCACCCACAAGGATGCGGCCGACGTTCCCTTCCGCCACGAGGATGCTCCGGCGGGCGAGACCAACCAAATGACTTCGGAGGCCCGGACATGAGCAAGAAGCCCGAAAAGAAAGAAGTAGGCACGACCGGCCACGTCTGGGACGGCATCGAAGAGCTGAACAACCCGCTGCCGCGTTGGTGGGTCTGGATCTTCTATGCCACGATCGTCTGGGGCATCTGGTACTCCATCGCCTATCCGGCATGGCCGCTCCTGAAAGGGGCGACCGAAGGCTACCTCGGCTATTCGACCCGCGCAGAGGTTGCGGCCGATATCGCCGCGGTCGACGCCAAGAATGCGGATCTTGTCGGCAAGCTTGAAGCTGCTGATCTGACCGCACTGTCGGGCGATGCCGAGCTTTACCAGTTCGCCATCAACGGTGGCCGCGCCGTCTTTGCCGCCAACTGTTCGCAGTGCCACGGCTCGGGTGCGGCTGGGGCCAAGGGCTATCCGAACCTTCTGGATAACGACTGGCTCTGGGGTGGTTCGATCGAGGATATCGCCTTCTCCGTCACCAACGGCATCCGCAACGAGCACTCGCCCGACGCGCGCTGGACCGAAATGCCGGCCTTCGGCGAGATCCTATCCAAGGAAGAAATCGCCGCCGTGGTCGAACACGTTCGCGCCATTTCGGGGCAGGAGGCTGATGCCGCCCTCGCCGCGGCTGGTGAGACGGTCTACCTCGACAACTGCGCCGCCTGCCATGGCGACGCGGGCGAGGGCCTTCGCGACATGGGCGCGCCCACGCTCAATGACGCGATCTGGCTCTATGGCGGCGATGTCGCCACCCTCACCGAAACCGTCACCAACGCCCGCTTTGGCGTGATGCCGGCCTGGAGCGAGGCCTATCACCCCGCCGGTGGCCTCTCGGCAGCCGAAATCAATGCGGTTGCGGCCTACGTCCACCAGTTGGGCGGCGGCGAGTAAACACCAATTCCTCCGGCGCGTTGCAGCGTGCCGGGGGATACATTCGGTCTGGTCCCTGTTCGCGCATGTCGCCTGACCGATGTTCCCTCTGGCGAGAGGGCGATGCCCCCGGACGGTCCCCCGTTCCGGGGGTATCTGCTTTTTGGATCATATGCCTGCGGCAAGATATATTGACCTAGGTCAAGGTCGGTTTACGAATCCCGTCGCATAAGGCGATAACGCGAACAGTAGATTCAGGTTATCCATGTCCTCTTCCGAGACGCCCCCGTCGCTATATGCAGCGCACGAACCGGTGTTCCCGCGCCGTGTTTCCGGCTTTTTCCGATCCCTCAAGTGGTGGATCATGGCGTTCACTTTGGGGATCTATTACCTGACCCCCTGGATCCGTTGGGACCGTGGCCCCGAGATGCCCGATCAGGCGGTTCTGGTGGATCTTGCCAGCCGGCGCTTCTTCTTTTTCTGGATCGAGATCTGGCCGCACGAGTTCTATTTCGTTGCGGGCCTTCTCATCATGGCGGGCCTGGGGCTCTTTCTGTTCACCTCGGCGCTGGGCCGGGTCTGGTGCGGCTATGCCTGCCCGCAGACCGTCTGGACCGATCTTTTCATCCTTGTCGAGCGCTGGATCGAAGGCGACCGCAACGCGCGCGTCCGTCTTTGGAACGCCAAGTGGAGCCTGCACAAGGCGCGCCTGAGGGTCACGAAATGGACCCTTTGGGCGCTCATTGGCCTCGCCACCGGCGGGGCCTGGGTGTTCTACTTCACCGACGCGCCGACGCTTCTGGTCAATCTGGTGCAGGGCACGGCCCATCCCGTCGCCTATACGACGATGTTCATCCTGACCGCGACGACCTTCTTCTTCGGCGGCGTCGCCCGCGAGCAGGTCTGCATCTATGCCTGCCCATGGCCGCGCATTCAGGCGGCGATGATGGACGAAGACACGATCACCATCGGCTATCGCGATTGGCGGGGCGAGCCGCGCGGCAAGCTGCGCAAGGGCGAGGTCGATCCGGCGCAGGGCGATTGCATCGATTGCATGGCCTGCGTCAACGTCTGCCCGATGGGCATCGACATCCGCAACGGCCAGCAGATGGAGTGCATCACCTGCGGCCTCTGCATCGACGCCTGCGATGACATGATGGCCAAGATTGGCAAGCCCCGCGGGCTGGTCGATTATCTGGCGCTGAAAGACGAGGTCGACGAGCGCGCCCACCGCAAGCACGCGCCGATCATGAAGCACATCTTCCGGCCGCGCACGATCCTCTATACGGCGCTCTGGTCGCTGGTTGGCTTCGGCCTTTTGTTCGCGCTCTTCATCCGGCCCGAGATCGACATGACCGTCGCCCCCGTCCGCAACCCGACCTTTATCGTCCAGTCGGACGGCACCGTGCGCAACGTCTATGACATCCGCCTGCGCAACAAGCAGGGCGAACCGCGCCCCTTCGGCCTGTCGGTCAATACCGGAACCAATCTCTCGATCCATGTCGAAGGCATCGATGGCACGCTGGTCATCGTGCCGGCCGACGAGATGAAACAGGTGCGCGTCTATGTCGATGCGCCCAAGGGATCGCCCGAGTCGACGACCGACCGCTCGCCGTTTACATTCTGGGTGACGGACCTCAACAGCCAGGACCGCGCCAGCGTCGGGACCATCTTCAACGGAAGGACCAATTGAAATGACTGCCTTGTTTCGCGGCCCGATCACCGGACCCAAGTTCTTCGCGATTATCTCGTCTTTCTTCGTGGTGATCATCACCGTGAACGTCTACCTCGCGGTGAGCGCGGTGCGGACTTTTCCCGGCCTTGAGGTTAAGAACTCTTACGTCGCCAGCCAGACTTTTGACGCCGAGAAAGCCGCTCAATTGGCGTTGGGCTGGACCGTGGGCGCCGTGGTTCACAAGGACGGCGAACTGATCCTGTCGATCACCGACAAGGATGGCAATCCGGTCATGGTCCAGTCGGTGACCGGCATTTTCGGCCGCGCCACCAACGTCCGCGACGACCAGACGCCCGAGTTTGTGTTTGACGGTTCGGTCTATCGCGCCCCTGTCACGACAGCGGCCGGCAACTGGAACCTCCGCCTCGAAGCGGTCGCGCAGGATGGCACGCCGTTCCACCAGCGCATCGTCGTGATCGTCGAGCATTGAGATGGCATTGGCCGACTATTCTGGCGCTGCGGCCTGTCCGGGGTGTCTGACGGCCACGGAGGCGGTCGAGCGCGCGTCGAAAGCCGCCTCTGAAGAGGCGCGTGACGTTCAGCTATCGCTGCCGACCATTCACTGCGCGGGCTGTATCTCGACGGTCGAACGCGGCCTTATGGCCCGCGAGGGGATTGTCGATGTGCGGGTCAACCTCACACGAAAACGAGCAATCGTCAGGGCCGAGCCCTCGGTCTCGAACGATCAGATCGTCGCCGCCATTTCCGCCCTTGGGTATGAGGCCATGCCGCTCGACGGGGCCACGCTGAGCGCCGGCGAAAGCGACCGGATGGCGCGCGAGCTGGCGATGCGGCTTGGCGTCTCGGGCTTTGCCATGATGAACGTCATGCTCTTGTCGGTCGCTGTCTGGTCGGGCGCGGCGGATGCGACCCGCGATCTGTTCCACTGGATTTCCGCAGCTATCGCCCTGCCCACGGTCGTCTTTTCCGCCCAACCCTTCTTCAAATCGGCTTGGTCGGCGCTCCGCGTGGCGCGGCTCAACATGGATGTGCCGATCTCGCTGGCGATCCTTCTGGCCTCGGGCATGTCTTTGTTCGAGACAATCAACTCGGGCGCGCACGCCTATTTCGATGCGGCCCTGTCGCTGACCTTCTTCCTTCTCGCGGGCCGCTATCTCGATCAGCGGATGCGCTCGACCGCCCGCTCCGCCGCGACCGAGCTTGCCGCGATGGAAGCGCCGACCGCGCTGCGCCTCAAGGGCGCCGAGGCCGAGACCGTGGCGCTGGCCGAGGTTGCGGTGGGCGATCTCCTGCTTGTTCAGCCCGGCGCGCGGGTGCCTGCGGATGGCGTGATTGCGGTGGGCGCGAGCGAGTTGGACCGTTCCTTCCTCACCGGCGAGACCGA
>JAHEBR010000042.1 GCA_024642185.1 Marivivens sp.
CTCGGGCCACCTCGATCTGCCACGGATGCGCAAGGGCGGCTTTGTCGGTGGCTTCTTCGCCATGTATATCCCCTCGCCCGAGGCCGATCCCAAGATCGACCGCGATGCGCTGATGAATGAGCCGAGCTATGATTTCCCGCTCGACCCGCTGATCGACCATGTCGAGGGCCAGCCCTTCGCCTGGTCGGAAGCCTGCCATTTCCAATGGATGGAGCGCGCGGCCCTCGGCGCCTTTCGCATTTGCCGCACCGGCGCCGATGTGCGCGCCGCAATCGCCGACGACGCGGTGGCGGGCATCCTGCATATGGAAGGGGCCGAGGCCATCGACCCCGACCTCGAAGGCCTCTACCTCTGGCACGCCGCCGGCCTGCGCTCGATCGGCCCCGTCTGGAGCCGCCCGACCGTTTTCGGCCACGGCGTCCCCTTCCGCTTTCCCGGCACGCCCGACACGGGCGACGGGCTGACCGAGGCGGGGATGCGTCTTGTCCGCGCCTGCGACGGGCTCGGCATCCAGATCGACCTGTCGCACCTGAATGAAAAGGGCTTTGACGATGTGGCCCGCCTCTCGAGCCGCCCGATGGTCGCGACCCACTCGAACGCCCACGCCCATTGCCCCTCGACCCGCAACCTGACCGACCGGCAACTCAAGGTCATCGCCGAATCCGACGGTATCGTCGGCCTCAATTTCGCGACGATCTTCCTGCGCCCCGATGGCCGCAAGGATCCGGCGATGGGCTGGGATCCCATCATGCGCCATCTCGATCACCTTGTTTCAATGCTGGGCGAGGCCCGCGTCGGCTTTGGCTCGGATTTCGACGGCGCGACCATGCCGCAAGGCATCGGCGATGTGGCGGGCCTGCCCGCGCTTTGCGAGGCGATGCTGGCGCATGGCTTTGGCCGCGACCTCGTGGCCAAGATCGCCAGCGAGAACTGGCTTTCCTTCCTTGATCGGACCCTGCGCTAGGGATCAGTCCGGCTGGAAGCCCGCAATCATGTGCCGCAGGCCAAGTGCCGCGCCCGCAAGGATCGCGGCCACCGTGAGCGGCGCCGACCACGCCAGCACCGAGAAGGCCGAAAGCCCCTGACCGACGCTGCACCCCAGCGCCACCACCGCGCCAAAGCCCATGAGCCCCGCGCCGAAGATCTGCCGCCGCAATTCGCGCGGGTCTTCGCAGGCTTCCCAGCGGAAATGCCCCTTGATCAGCGAGCCGATGAAGGCGCCAAACCAGACACCCGCCACCGAGCCGATCGCGAAAGAAAGGGTCTGGCCCGAGGCGGTCATTGTCCAGAGGATCGTCTCACCGATGGGCGAGGAGAAGGTATGCGAGGCGACCTGCGTCCCGTCAAAACCGTTCGTGGCGATCCACTGGGTTCCGGCCCAAGCGGCCACGGCCGAAAGCCCCACGGCGGTGCCCCAGATCAGGGTGGTCGACGATTGCCGCACCCGCGCGGGTGCCGCGACGAACGCCAGGATCGCAAGGCCGATCACGATGCCGATGAGGCTCGGCGAAACCCCCGTGACCGTCGACAGCCAATGGGCAATGCCCGGCGGGGTGCCGGTCGCCTCGACCTGCGGAAAGGCCCAGATGCGGAAATAGGCGAGGGGGCCGGAAATGGTTGCATAAGCGACAATGCCCATCACCAGAACGATCACGAAATTCCGCAGATCGCCGCCGCCAAGCCGGGCAAGCGCGCCAAAGCCGCAGTTGCCGGCAAGCGCCATGCCATAGCCGAAGACAAGCCCGCCAATGATGCTCGCGAGGGGCGCAAAGGCAAAACCGAGATAGATCGTCTCTTCGGCGTTCAGAAGACCCGCGCCCATGAGCGCAAAGCTGCCTGTCACGGCCACGCCAATGGCGATGCCCCACATCCGCAGGCGCATGTCTGATTCGGCGTAGAGATAGTCCTCGATCGCGCCAAGTGTGCAGAATCTGCCCAAGCGCGAGGCGAGCCCGAGCAAGAGGCCGCTTAGAACACCGACAATTGCTGCTGCGTTACCGTCACCAAGAAAATCAAGCATACACGCCCCTCTTCTGGTTCCGCCCGGAGGGCGGAGCGAGAGCTCAGGCGACCCGGCAGAACATATCGTAAATCAGGTCAATGATCTGACGTGGCTTCTGATCCGTCAACCGGTAGTAGATGGCTTTGCCGTCACGGCGAGGAGTTACCAGCCCTTCCAGACGCAAACGCGCAAGTTGCTGAGACACAGCGGCTTGGCGAGCAGCAAGAAGCTCTTCGAGTTCGGTCACTGATTTCTCGCCCGTAGCGAGGTGACAAAGGATCATCAGCCGGCCCTCGTGGCTGATCGCCTTGAGGAAGTTGGACGCGTCAGTGGCACTATCCATCATCCGATCGAGATCGGCCGCGCAAATCTTGTCGTCAATAATCGGAATTCCCATTGGATGCTCTACTCAGTCAAAATCAAACATTTTTTGTGCTTTTGGCACATTTACCCGGAAATTCAAACCACCATACTCATGTAACAAGGGAAAAAATCCTCCCTTCAACCACTCGGCGTGATGCGGGCAAGGATCCCGGCTTGGTCCAGCATCATTCCAAGAAGGCCCCAGAAGAAATCCTCCCCCGGATAGCCTTCGATACGTTCTATTTCCTGGCCGTCCACCGCAAGAATAAAAGTCGGTGTAAAGACGACCGGCCGTTTCAGCGTCAGCCCTTCCGGCAACGCGGCCCGCGCGTTGATCATCATCAGCGGCGCGGCCTGCCCCTCGGGGGTCTTGGGATAAATCGGCCCGATTTGGGCCTCCCAGGCCTCGCACCAAACGCACCCTTCGGCCTCGGCCATGACGAGGCGGGTTTCTGCCGATGCGGTAAAACCGACCCAAAGGAGCGAGAAGACGAGCACAAGGAGCCGCATAGCGGGACCGCCTACCAATTGACGAAACGTATTTCATACAGCATAATTTGAATATGTGAATTTTACAAGGACACATATCATGCTCGACATGAGTTATCTCGGCGCAGCCCTAGCCGGGATCCTGTCGTTCTTCACGCCATGTGTCTTGCCGATGGTGCCCTTTTACCTCTGCTATATGGCAGGCGTGTCGATGGCCGAGCTGCACGGCCACAAGGAAATCCCGGAAGGCGCGCAAAAGCGCCTCATACTTTCTGCGATCGCCTTTGCCTTTGGCGTGACCACGATCTTCGTCCTTCTCGGCATGGGCGCCACGGCGCTTGGACAGGTCTTTGCCCAGTGGAAGCAGCCGCTTTCCTATGTGGCGGCCGGTATCCTCGCGCTCTTCGGTCTCCATTTCATGGGCGTCTTGCACATTCCGCTGTTTCACCGCGAGGCGCGGATCCAGAGCGACAGCAAACCTTCAACCATGCTCGGCGCCTATGTCATGGGCCTCGCCTTCGGCTTTGGCTGGACGCCCTGCGTCGGCCCCGCACTCGCCTCGATCCTGATGATCGCCAGCGGCATGGGCGATATCTGGCGCGGCGGCCTTCTGCTCTTCGTCTATGGCATGGCGATGACCACGCCCTTCATCGTCGCCGCGCTTTTCGCCAAGCCGTTCCTCGGCTGGATGGCGCGCAACCGCAAATACCTCGGCCATGTCGAAAAAGTGATGGGCGCGATGCTCATTGTCTTTGCTATTCTGATCGCGACGAACTCGGTCAACTACATCGCCCAATGGCTCATCGACCACGTCCCATCGCTGGTCAAACTTGGATAAAGGGTCTCCCCCCGCAATGCTCAAGCGCCTGCTTCTCGCTCTCGCCCTTCTTCTGCCTGCCGCTGTCTCGGCCGAGCCGTGGATGGGGGATGACGGCCTGCACAAGACCACCTGGATGCGCGACACGTTCAAGGATCTGAACGAGGATCTGGCCGAAGCGACCGACCTTGGCCTGCGCCTGATGGTGATGGTCGAGCAGCGCGGCTGCATCTATTGCACCAAGATGCACGAAGAGGTCTTCACCGACTTCGAGATCGAAAACTACATCATCGACAACTTCTTCGTGGTTCAGCTCAACATGTTCGGCGATGTCGATGTCACCGACTTCGACGGCGAGACTTTGTCCGAGCGCGAGATGATCATGAAATGGGGCGTGATGTTCACCCCGACGATTCTGTTCTTCCCCGAAGAGGTGACCGAATCCAAGCCCGCGCCGCAGGTTGCGGTGGGTTTGATTCCCGGTGCGCTGGGCAAGGGCATGACCCTCAACATGCTGACGTGGGTCAACGAGAAGATCTACGAGAACGGCGAAAACTTCCAAAAATATCATGCCCGTATGCTGGAAGAGGGCCGCGGCGGGAACTGATATATAACGGTTTCGTTATCGCTGCGCTGCAGAATATTCAAAACCTTGAATTTGTCATTGCCATCGCCAGAGGCCGTAGTCTATGGTATGCAATGATAAGCATATGATGAACTGAGGGAGGGTTCATGAAGCGCATCATACCAATCACCGCAGGTGTGGCATTGGCTGCAACGATCGCCGTTGCTGCTGACATCACGCCAGAGAACGTCGCTTTCGACGAATACGGCGCGGTCGCCGAATCGCTTACGGGCGTTGCAGGCGATCCGGCAGCTGGACTTGTTGCCATGGAGACCAAGAGCCAGGGCAACTGTTTCGCATGCCACCAGATTTCCGCTGCGGCGGAAATCCCGTTCCACGGCAGTATCGGCCCATCGCTTGATGGCGCCGGCTCGCGTTGGGACGCAGCACAGCTGCGTGGCATCGTGGCAACGGCCAAGAACACGTTCCCCGACACCGTGATGCCGAGCTTCTACAAAGCAAGCGGCTTCATTCGTCCGGGCGACGGTTTCACTGGCAAAGCCGGCACTGAACCTCTTCCGACCCTGATGACCGCTCAGCAGGTGGAAGACGTCGTGGCCTATCTGCTTACACTCACAGAATAGTGGCCTCTGGCCTTACGAGGAGACACAATGAAATTCACCCGTAGAGATACGATGTTGATGGCTGGCGGTGTTGCGGCCCTGTCCGCTCTTCCGATCCGTGCCCTGGCGGCCGGTGAAGAAGAAATCGCAGCCTTCACCGGCGGCGCTGCCATCGCTGAGGGCGGCGTCACGCTGACCACTCCCGAAATCGCCGAGAACGGCAACACCGTTCCGGTCGAAGTCAACGCCCCGGGCGCCGTTTCGATCATGGTTCTTGCCCTTGGCAACCCGAACCCCGGCGTCTGCACCTTCAACTTCGGCCCGCTCGCCGGTGCCCAGTACGGCTCGACCCGTATCCGTCTGTCGAAGACGCAGATGGTCACGGCAATCGCCAAGATGGCTGACGGTTCGTTCGCGCAGGCCTCGAGCGAGGTCAAGGTCACCATCGGCGGCTGCGGCGGCTGAGTCAGGAGTAAAGACAAATGGCAGAAAACGTAACACCCCGCGTACGTGTCCCTAGCTCTGCAGCAGCAGGCGAAGTGATCACGATCAAGACGCTCATCAGCCACATCATGGAATCGGGCCAGCGCAAGAACAGCGACGGCAACCTCATTCCGCGTTCGATCATCAATCGCTTTACCTGCGATTTCAACGGTCAGAACGTCATCGACGTGACGCTCGAGCCCGCGATCTCGACGAACCCGTATTTTGAATTCCAGGCCCAGGTTCCGGAAGCCGGCACCTACACCTTCACCTGGTATGACGACGACGGTTCCGTCTACACCGACACCAAAGACATCGCGATCGGCTGATCTTCAGTCACAGGGAGGAACGCGAATGACTAAGACTGTTCTGAAAGGAGCGATCACATCGATTGCCATCCTCGCAGGTGCCGGAATGGCCCTTGCCGAGGGCGGCCTCGTGATCAATGGCGATCTGGAGTTGACCACCGAGGCTCCGGCCGCGGACCATCTCGCAGGCCACCTCACCACCGTCTACTCGGGGTGGGTGTTCCGCGATTCGTTTACTCAAGCCATGGAAATGGACGACTTCGACAACCCGGGTATGCTCTTCGTCGACGCTGGCGAAGCCATGTGGAACGAGCCCGCCGGAACCTCCGGTAAAGCTTGTGCCGATTGTCACGCCGATGCGTCCGAAAGCATGGCTGGCGTACGCGCTGTTTATCCGAAGTGGAACGAAGCCGCTGGCGAAGTTCGTACTCTGGAGATGCAGATCAACGCTTGCCGCACCGAGAATCAGGGTGCTGAAGCCCTGAAATATGGCAAAGGCGACATCGTTTCGCTCGAAGCCTATATCTCGATGCAGTCGCGCGGTCTGCCGATGAACGTCGCGATCGACGGCCCTGTGGCTGACGTTTGGGCGCAGGGCAAAGAGATGTATTACACCCGGACCGGCCAGCTCGAACTCAGCTGCGCCAGCTGCCATGAAGAGAACTATGGCAACCTGATCCGCGCCGAGACCCTGTCTCAGGGCCAGACCAACGGCTTCCCGGTGTATCGCATCAAGGACAGCGTCCTGACCTCGGCTTCCGGCCGCTTCGTCGGCTGCGTCCGCGACACCAAGGCTGAGACCTACAAGATCGACAGCTCCGAGTTTGTCGCTCTCGAGCTCTACGTCGCCTCGCGCGGCAACGGGCTTTCGGTCGAAGGCGTTTCGGTCCGCAACTAACGAAAATTGCCCGCGCCAGCCTCTGGCGCGGGTTTTCTGTATCTGGTAATATTCAAAAAGACGAATACGTCTTTGATCTGAAAGGCCACTCAATGATCTCTCGCCGCGACTTCCTGCAAGCCTCGATGGCCGCCTCCGCCATCTACGGTGCGTCTGGTTTTGGCGCCTGGGGACGGCTTGCCGCCCAGCAGGCTCTGACCCAGGATCAGCTTCTGCAATTCGATACCTTCGGTAACGTCTCCCTCATTCACGTCACCGATATCCATGCGCAGATGAAGCCGATCTTCTTCCGCGAGCCCGAGATCAACCTCGGCGTCGGCGGCAATGTCGGCCAAGTGCCGCACATCACCGGTGCCGATTTCCGCAAGCTCTATGGCGTGGCCGATGGCAGCGCCTCGCACTACGCGCTGTCCTACAACGATTTTACCGCCCTTGCCGGCACCTATGGCAAGATGGGCGGCCTTGACCGTGTGGCGACCGTGATCAACTCGATCCGTGCCGAACGCCCTGACGCGCTCCTCCTTGACGGCGGCGACACATGGCACGGCTCTTACACCTGCTACCACTCCGAGGGGCAGGACATGGTCAATGTCATGAACGCGCTCAAGCCCGACGCCATGACCTTCCACTGGGAATTCACCCTCGGCGGCGACCGTGTTCGCGATATCGTGGCAGACCTCCCCTTCGCAGCGCTTGGCCAGAACATCTTCGACTCCGAATGGAACGAGCCCACCGAAGACTTTGCTCCCTACAAGTTCTTCGAGCGTGGCGGCGTCAAGATCGCCGTCATCGGTCAGGCCTTCCCCTATCTGCCGATCGCCAACCCGCGCTGGATGTTCCCGGAATACTCCTTCGGGATCCGCGACGAGCGGATGCAGGAGATGGTCGACGAAGTGCGCGGCATGGGGGCCGAGCTGGTCGTCGTCCTGTCGCACAACGGCTTTGACGTGGACAAGCAGATGGCCGGCCGTGTGCAGGGCATCGACGTGATCCTCTCGGGCCATACCCACGACGCGCTGCCCGAGCCGGTTCTGGTGGGCGAGACCATCATCATCGCCTCCGGTTCCAACGGCAAATTCGTCAGCCGCGTCGACCTTGATGTGCGCGACGGCCGCATGATGGGCTTCCGCCACAAGCTGATCCCGATTTTCTCGGACGTGATCGCTCCCGACGCCGAAGTGGCCGCCGTGATCGACGCCGAGCGCGCGCCCTATGAGGCACAGCTCTCCGAAGTCATCGGCCACACCGCCGAAGATTCGCTGCTCTTCCGTCGCGGCAATTTCAACGGCTCCTGGGACGACCTGATTTGCGATGCGCTCATGTCCGAGCGCGAGGCAGATATCGCCATGTCGCCCGGCGTCCGCTGGGGCCCGTCAATCCTTCCGGGCAGCGCGATCACCCGCGAAGACATCTGGAACGTCACCTCGATGAGCTATGGCGAAGCCTATCGCGTCGAAATGACCGGCGAGTTCATCCACACCGTGCTGGAAGACGTCGCCGACAACCTGTTTAACCCCGACCCCTACTATCAGCAGGGCGGCGACATGGTTCGCATCGGGGGCATGGGATACCGCATCGACATCAACCAGCCGATCGGTAGCCGTATCAGTGAACTGACCCTCCTCAAGACTGGCGAAAAGCTTGATCCTGCAAAGACTTATGTTGTTGCGGGTTGGGCAAGCGTCAATCAGGGGACGGAAGGTCCGCAGATTTGGGACGTGGTTGAAAACCACATTCGTAAGCTGGGCACAGTCTCTGTGACACCCAATACCTCCGTTCAGGTGGCCGGTGCCTAAGTAAGTTCAAAAGGAAAATCTATGTCGACTTTGTACAAGGGCGCCAAGCCCTCGCGCAGATCCTTTTTGTCTGGCGCATTGGCAGCGGGTGGCGCAATGGCGGGGGCTTCGATGGCCCGCGCACAGGCTGCTCCCGAGCAAGCAATCACGGAAGTTCAGCCCTGGCGGACCTTCCTCGGCGATGGCGTCGATGCCCGCCCCTATGGTGTTCCCTCCGAGCACGAAAAGCACGTGGTGCGCCGCGGCGTAGAGTGGCTGACCGCCGACAACGTCTCGTCGATCAACTTCACGCCGCTGCACGAGCTTGACGGCATCATCACCCCCAACGGGATCTGCTTCGAGCGTCACCATGGCGGCACGGCCCATATCGACCCGGCCGAGCACCGTCTGATGATCAACGGCCTCGTGGACAAAGAGCTTGTCTTCACGATGCAGGATCTGATGCGCTTCCCGCGCGAGAACCACGTCTACTTCCTCGAATGCGCGGCCAACTCGGGCATGGAATGGGCGGGTGCTCAGCTGAACGGCGTTCAGTTCACCCACGGCATGATCCACAACGTCATGTATACAGGTGTGCCGCTGCGCCTTCTTCTCGAAGAAGCCGGCGTCAAGCCGAACGGCAAATGGCTCTTGGCCGAAGGCGCCGACGCCTCGGGCATGACCCGCTCGATCCCGATGGAAAAGGCCCTCGACGATTGCCTCGTCGCCTGGAAGATGAACGGCGAAGCGCTGCGCCCCGAGCAGGGCTATCCGCTGCGCCTCGTTGTTCCCGGCTGGGAAGGCAACATGTGGATCAAGTGGCTGCGCCGCATCGAGGTTGGTGACGAGCCCTGGCACCACCGCGAGGAAACCTCGAAATACACCGACCTTCTGGCCAACGGTCAGGCCCGCCGCTTTACCTGGGAGATGGACGCCAAGTCGGTCATCACCAACCCCAGCCCGCAGGCGCCGATCACCCACGGCAAAGGCTGGACCGTTCTTTCGGGCTTCGCCTGGTCGGGCCGCGGCACCATTCCGCGCGTCGACGTGACCCTCGACGGTGGCAAGAACTGGCATCAGGCGCGGATTTCCGGTCCGTCCTTCACCAAGTCGGTTCACCGCTTCTATTTCGAGTTCGAATGGGACGGCAAACCGCTCCTTCTCCAGAGCCGTGCGCATGACTCGACCGGCTATGTCCAGCCGACCAAGAACCAGCTGCGCGAGATCCGTGGCGAGAACTCCATCTACCACAACAACGCCATCCACACCTGGTATGTTAACGAACAAGGGATCGCCGAAAATGTTGAAATTTCTTAAGATTTTCGTGCCCGCAAGCACCGGCGTCGCCTCAATTCTGGCGCTCGCCTATGTCGCTGCCGACCAGTTCGTGATCGACGTTCCCGCTCCGGTCCGCGAGATGGTCGCGGTCCAGCCGGCGATGGCGCAGGAAGCACCTGCTGCCGAGGCCGCTCCGGTCGTAGTAGCTTCGGCTGGCGCTGGCGCAGCGTCGCTCGCCGGTGGCTATGGCCTCGGGCGTCCGGCCCTGGCCGAAGAGGTCGCTGCTTGGGATACCGATATCCGCCCCGATGGCCTTGGCCTTCCGGAAGGCTCGGGCGATGTGCTGACCGGCGAAGAGCTGTTCGTCGAGAAATGCTCCATGTGCCATGGCGAGTTTGGCGAGGCGGTCGGCCGTTGGCCGGTTCTTGCCAACGGTTTCGGCACGCTGACCCACAAGGATCCGGTCAAGACCATCGGCTCCTACTGGCCCTATCTCTCGACCGTCTACGACTATGTCCAGCGCGCCATGCCGTTCGGTGAGGCCGCGTCGCTTAGCAACGACGAGACCTACGCAATCGTCGCCTATCTGATGTATGTGAACGATCTGGTCGACGACGAGTTCGTGCTCTCGAAAGAAAACTTCACCGAAGTGCGCCTCGTCAACGAAGACAACTTCTTCATGGACGACCGCATGGAGACCGAGTTCCCGCTCTTCACGCAGGAAGCTTGCATGACCAACTGCAAGGACACGGTCGAGATCACCATGCACGCCTCGATGCTCGACGTGACCCCCGATAGCGGCGTTGTCCGCGCTCAGCCCGCCGCCGAAGGCGCTGTTGAAGCTGCTCCGGCTGCCGAAGAGGCCGCTCCAGCCGAGGAAGCTGCCGCTACCGAAGAGACCGGTGGCGTCGACATGGCGCTCATCGAAGACGGTGAAGGCGTGTTCAAGAAGTGCCGCGCCTGCCACCAGGTCGGTGAGGGTGCCGTCAACCGCTCGGGCCCGCAGCTCAACGGCCTGATCGGCCGCACCATCGGCTCGGCCGAGGGCTTTGGCTACTCCAACGTCTTCAACGATGCCAACGCTGCGGGCGAAGTCTGGACCGTCGAGACCCTCTCGGCCTTCCTTGAAAACCCCAAAGGGGCGATGTCCGGCACCAAGATGTCCTTCGCGGGGCTTCGCTCGGCGGATGACAGGGCGGCGCTTCTGGCCTACCTGCAGCACGCCAGCAACTAAGACTTGAATGCACCCGGCCCCTGAAAATGGGGCCGGGTGTCTCGCTTTCTGGCCTGATCCAGATCAAAGTATTAAGCTAATAGACCGCAGATAAGCGGGATAGATTTTGGGAGGATCCATCATGACCAAGGCTTTTGTGACTGCACTTATGATCGGAGCCGCGCTGCCGGCCACCGCCGACATCGCCACCACCTATGCCTTCGACGGCAGCTTTGACGATGCGACCTTCTCGGTCGAAAGCGCTATCGTCGGCCGTGGCCTCGTGATCGACTGGGTGAGCCACTCGGGCGAGATGCTCAACCGCACCGCCGCCGATGTGGGTAGCGACGTGGTGATCTTCGACGCCGCCGATATCTTCATGTTCTGCTCCGCCTCGCTCTCGCGCGAGGTGATGGAGGCCGATTTCATGAACATCGCCTTCTGCCCCTATGCGGTCTTTGTCTATGAACGCGAAGGCGAGGTCATGATCGGCTATCGCAATATGCCCGAGGGCGAGATGCAGAAGGTGCAAAGCCTTCTCGACGACATCGCCCGCGAAGCCGCCGATCAATAGGGCTACTGCATGGATTACCAGTCGTTCTTCCGCACCGAGCTTGACCGGCTGAAAGCCGGCGGCAACTACCGCGTCTTTGCCGATCTTGAACGGCACAGAGGGGCCTTCCCCAGTGCCGACAATCATGTGGGCCAAGCGGTGCGGAAAGTGACGATCTGGTGCTCGAACGATTACCTCGGCATGGGCCAACACCCCGAGGTGATCGCCGCCATGCACGCCGCCATCGACCAGTCGGGCGCCGGGGCAGGGGGCACCCGCAATATCAGCGGTACCAACCACCACCATGTCCTGCTCGAACGCGAGCTGGCTGACCTGCACGGCAAGGAAGCGGCGCTTCTTTTCACCTCGGGCTATGTCTCGAACTGGGCCACCCTCGGCACCCTCGGCGCCAAGATCCCCGGCCTCGTGATCCTCTCGGACGCGCTCAACCACGCCTCGATGATCGAAGGCATCCGCCATTCCAAGGCCGAGCGGATCATCTGGAAGCACAACGACCTTGAAGACCTCGAGCGCCATCTTGCGGCGCTTCCCGAGGGCAAGCCAAAGCTCATCGCCTTTGAAAGCGTCTACTCGATGGACGGCGATATCGCCCCCATCCGCGAAATCTGCGATCTGGCCGACCGCTATGGCGCGATGACCTATCTCGACGAGGTTCACGCCGTGGGCATGTATGGCCCGCGCGGCGGCGGCATTGCCGAGCGTGAAGGGCTGATGGACCGGATCACCGTGATCGAAGGCACCCTTGGCAAGGCCTTCGGCGTGGTCGGCGGCTATATCGCCGCGAGCGCGGATCTGGTGGATTTCGTCCGCTCCTTTGCCAGCGGGTTCATCTTCACTACCGCCCTGCCGCCCGCCGTGGCGGCCGGCGCCTGCGCCTCGGTCCGCCACCTCAAGGCCTCAAACGCCGAACGCACCGCCCAGACAGAGCGCGTGGCCGAGGTCCGCGCCCGCCTCGATGCCGCCGGTATCCCGCATATCCCCAACCCCAGCCACATCATCCCCGTGATGGTGGGCGATGCGGCCAAGTGCAAATACCTCTCGGATATCCTGATGGATCGGCACGGGATCTATATCCAGCCGATCAACTATCCCACCGTGCCGAAAGGCACCGAGCGCCTGCGCATCACCCCCGGCCCCCTGCACAGCGCCGGGGACGTGGATCGCCTCGTCACCGCGCTTGAAGAGCTCTGGGCGCATTGCCAGCTCTCCAAAATGCCAATGGCCGCGCAATAGCGCGGCCATCGTCTTTTCGTCTGCCAAAGAAGCTCAGAACGCCACGAAGCGATAGCCGGTCTCGGTCCGCTCGGCCTTGCCAATGCCGGGGTAGGGCAGGTGATAGCCGATGAACGCCTTGCC
>JAHEBR010000043.1 GCA_024642185.1 Marivivens sp.
CATCTCGCGCAGGTTGTTGCCCGTGGCCTTGACCACCGAAAGCGTCTTGCCGTTGCCCTTGCGCCGTTCTTTCGGCACCGCGATCTCGCGCTTGCCGGAAAGATACTGGCCGGTGACCGAGGCCTCATTCGCCATGATCTCGGCCGGTGTGCCCTTGGCGACGACCTGCCCGCCATGCACGCCCGCGCCGGGGCCGATATCGAAGACATAATCCGCCTCGCGGATCGCCTCTTCGTCGTGTTCGACCACGATCACCGTATTGCCCTGATCGCGCAGGTTCTTGAGCGTGCCGAGAAGCCGGTCGTTGTCGCGCTGGTGCAGGCCGATGGAGGGCTCGTCGAGGACGTAGAGAACGCCCGTGAGCCCCGAGCCGATCTGGCTTGCGAGCCGAATGCGCTGGCTCTCGCCGCCCGAAAGCGTGCCGGCGTTGCGGCTGAGCGTCAGGTATTCGAGGCCCACGTTATTGAGGAACCCAAGCCGCTCGCGGATCTCCTTGAGGATCGCGCGGGCGATCTCGTTCTTCTGGTTGGTGAGGCTCGCAGGAACCGTTTCGATCCAGGCATAGGCCTCTTTGATCGACATCTGCACCACCTCGCCCGCATGAAGCCCGGCGATCTTGACCGCCAGCGCCTCGGGCCGCAGGCGATAGCCGCCGCAGGCGCCGCAGGGGCGGTTGTTCTGATATTGCTCGATCTCCTCGCGCATCCAGGCGCTGTCGGTCTCGCGATAGCGGCGCTCCATATTGGGGATGATCCCCTCGAAGGCCCGCGCGACCTGATAGACCCGCCCGCCCTCGTCATAGCGGAACTGGATCTCTTCCTCGCCCGAGCCGTAGAGAACGACCTTCTGCGCCACTTCCGGCAGGTCTTTCCACTTGGCGGCCTTGTCGAAGGCATAGTGCCGCGCCAGCGCGTCGATGGTCTGCGCGATATAGGGCGATTTGCTCTTGCGCCAGTTGGCGAGCGCGCCGTTCACCAGCGAGAGGGTCACATCCGGCACCACGAGGCGCTCGTCGAAGAACAGCTCGACGCCCAAGCCATCGCAAGACGGGCAAGCGCCGAAGGGCGCGTTGAACGAGAAAAGGCGCGGCTCGATCTCGGGGATGGTGAAGCCCGAGACCGGACAGGCGAATTTCTCGGAAAAAACGATGCGTTCGGGATCGCCCTCGGCGGGCGCGGTTTCCAGAACCGTGATGCCATCGGCAAGGTTGAGCGCGGTGCGGAAACTGTCGGCAAGCCGCGTCTCAAGGCCGGGGCGGACAACGATCCGGTCGACCACCACGTCGATATCGTGGCGGAATTTCTTGTCGAGCGTGGGCGGCTCGTCGAGTTCATAGAAGGTGCCGTCGACCTTGACCCGCTGGAAACCCTGCTTGCGAAGCTCGAGAAACTCCTTGCGGTATTCGCCCTTCCGGTCGCGGACGATGGGGGCGAGGAGATAGCCGCGCGTGCCCTCGGCCATCGCCATGACGCGATCGACCATGTCCTGCACCTGCTGTGCCTCGATGGGCAGGCCGGTGGCGGGGCTATAGGGGGTGCCGACCCGCGCGAAGAGAAGGCGCATATAGTCGTAGATCTCGGTCACGGTGCCGACCGTGGAGCGCGGGTTCTTGGAGGTGGTCTTTTGCTCGATGGAAATCGCGGGGCTCAGGCCCGAGATGTGATCGACATCGGGCTTTTCCATCATGTCGAGGAACTGGCGGGCATAGGCCGAGAGGCTCTCGACATAGCGGCGCTGGCCTTCGGCATAGATCGTGTCAAACGCCAGCGAGGATTTGCCCGAGCCGGACAGGCCGGTGATCACCACCAGTTCGTCGCGCGGAATGTCCACGTCGATATTCTTGAGGTTGTGCTCGCGGGCACCCCGAACCTCGATAAACTTCTGCTCCGGCATCTGCCTCTCCACACCAACTCTTTACAAATAGTCAAATCGGCGGCGGTCTCCAATCAAAAAGTGAGAACAAAACATAAACATGATATTGCCCCCTTTACATTTCATTTTTCTAATGTATATACGGTCAAGACTTCAAACACAGGTACCCTCCCATGTTCAACTTTTTCTCGAATGCCTCCCGTCCGGCCCCGCTAAGCGCACGTGATGCGATCCCGCAGGTGGCTGACGGCTCTCTCGTTCTTATCGACATCCGCGAGTTCGGCGAAGTGGCCGCCTCGGGCAAAGCCAAAGGGGCGATCCATATCCCCACGGCCCAACTGCGCATGAAAGCCGACCCGCGCAGCCCCGAATGCCACCCCGCCCTGAAATCCGGCAAGCCGGTTGCGCTTTACTGCGCGTCTGGCGGCCGCGCTGGAATGGCCCAGGGCATGATGCGCCAACTGGGTCATGAAACCGTGCACAACCTCGGCGGCCTTGCCCATTGGGCGCAGGCTGGCGGGGAAATCGTCCGCGGGTAATCTTCTCCCTGTAAGATTAGAGGCGGCCCTTTCGGGGGCCGCCTTTTCTATTTCCGGGATGTGGTTCGTCCAGAAGTGGCCCGATCAGAAGTGGATCGCGCGCCCGTAAGCGTCGAGCACCGATTCGTGCATCATCTCGCTAAGGGTCGGGTGCGGGAAGACCGTGTGCATCAGGTCTTCCTCGGTGGTCTCGAGCTGACGACCGATCACATAGCCCTGGATCATCTCGGTCACTTCGGCACCCACCATATGCGCGCCCAGAAGCTCGCCGGTTTTCGCATCGAACACGGTCTTGACCAAGCCCTCGGGCTCGCCCAGAGCAATCGCCTTGCCGTTGCCAATAAAGGGGAAGCGGCCGACCTTGACCTCATAGCCCGCCTCCTTGGCCTTGGCTTCGGTCATGCCGACAGAGGCGACCTGCGGGTGGCAATAGGTGCAGCCGGCGATCGAGCCGGGCTTGATCGGATGGGCATGAAGGCCAGCAATCAGCTCGGCCACCATGACGCCCTCGTGGCTGGCTTTGTGGGCCAGCCACGGCGCGCCGGCGATATCGCCGATCGCATAGAGGCCCTCAACGCCGGTCCGGCAGAACTCGTCAGTCACAACGTGCGTGCGGTCGATCTTCACGCCCGCCTCTTCAAGGCCCAGATTCTCGACATTGCCGACGATGCCCACGGCGGAAATCACCGTGTCGAAATCCTCAGTAGTGATCTTGCCGTCCTTCTCGATATGCGCGGTCACGCCCACGCCCGGCTTGCGATCAAGCTTCTTGACGCCGGCCTTTTCGAGAATGGTCATGCCCTGCTTGACGAACTGCTTCTTGGCGAAGGCGCTGATCTCGGCGTCCTCCACCGGCAGAATCCGGTCCATCACCTCGACCACGGTCGTATTCGCGCCGAGCGTGTTGAAGAAGCTGGCAAACTCGATGCCGATCGCGCCCGAGCCGATCACGAGAAGCTTCTTCGGCATCCGCGGCGGGGTCAGAGCGGTCTTGTAGGTCCAGACCAGATCGCCGTCGGCCTCAAGCCCCGGCAACTCGCGCGCCCGCGCGCCGGTGGCGACGACGATGGCCTTGGCGGTGAGGGTCTCGGTGCCCTTGTCGGTCTTGACCGTCACCTTGCCTTTGCCGGCAAGCTTGGCCTCGCCCATCACCGTTGTGACCTTGTTCTTCTTGAACAGGTGGCCGATGCCGCCCGAAAGCTGCTTGGCAACGCCGCGCGAGCGTTTGACCACGGCCTCGAGATCATAGCCGATCTGCCCCGCCGAAAGGCCGAAATCCTTGGCGCGGTGCATGAGGTGATAAACTTCCGCCGACCGCAACATGGCCTTGGTCGGGATGCAGCCCCAGTTGAGGCAGATGCCGCCCAGATGCTCGCGCTCGACGCAAGCCACCCTGAGCCCAAGCTGCGCGCCGCGAATGGCGGCCACATAGCCGCCGGGGCCGGCGCCGATCACGATCATGTCAAAGTTGCTGTCGGCCATGAAATCCTCCGCCGGTCTGAAATTAGTTTGACGTTAAACTAATTTCGCAGTCGGTTCCAGTGACCTCAGGTCATGGCAGCTATCCCTCTGGCGCAATGCCACTCTCTTCCGGTTGATAGGCCCTGACAATGCAATCGCGCCCCTTCGCCTTGGCCGCATAGAGCGCCTTGTCCACGCATTGCATCAATGACTGCGGCCTTGTTCCGCCGTCGGGATAGGCCGTGACCCCAGCCGAAATGGTGATCTCCGGCAGGATCGTTTCCCCATAGCGCACCGAAACCTTGTGCGTGGCCTCTCTCAACTTCTGCGCAAAGGCCTCAGCCGCCTCGATATCGGCGCCCGGCATGAGAATGGCAAACTCCTCACCGCCTAGCCTGCAGGCAATGTCGCGACCACCAAGGCAATCGGTGATCTTCGCCCCCAAGGTGCGCAGCACCACATCCCCCGCGTCGTGGCCGTGATTGTCATTGAAGGTTTTGAAGTGGTCGATATCGAAACTCACGAGGCCAAAGCCGGTGCCCCGCCTTTCGCTTGCGTTGATTTCCCGGCGCAGGGCCTCGACAAGATAACGCCTGTTGTAGAGGCCAGTCAGTGGATCACGGACAGATTTCTCATGCAGCTCGTCCCGGAGCTTGACGTTGGCAATGGCCATCGAAATGTGCTCGCCGCAGCGGACGGCAAATTTCGCCGACTGTGTCATATGCGCAGATTCGGCTGCGATACGGTCGAACCGGATATGGAGAAGGCCAACGGTATCACCGTGGGCGATGATCGGAATGCAGATATACTCGGGCACCGAAACATTGTGCCGATGCTCGGCCACATGCTCGCATTCGACGCAGAGTCCGCCCTCTTCATATTCATAGCTACGCCCCCGACGAAGCGCCCAGCAACTGTCGGCCGAGATCGAATCGTGCAGATCGACAGTATTCCAGTTGCACATCCCGTCGAGGGCATCGCGCGAGTTGGAATAGACATAGAGCTCGCCTTTCGAGCCCGGCAACAGCTTGGGCATGAAACGGGTGACGATCGCGAATAGCTCTTTGAGCGTTTTGCACGACTGGAGCCATTCATCGAGATGACCAAGAAGCTTGGCTTCGCTTTGTCGTGTCCGTTCGGATTCGAGGATATCGCGGGTCCGGCTCTCGGCAGACTCGGCCGCCTGTTTGGCAACGATGAGATCCTGCGAGGCCTGCCGTGCCGCGGTCACGTCGACAAATGTCTCGAGATAACACCCGTTTCTGGCGGGCCTGCCGGTTATGTTGATCGTCCGCCCAGAGAGATTGGTGATATCGAAACTATAGGGGCGGTTTGCGCGGATCTGAGCCTCGGCCTCGGCCAGATCGTGCGCTTTGGCCGGCCCGCCCATAGAGCACGTGCTGCGCAAATCGGCCCGACTGACACCGATCTTGATCTGGTCGGCCTTGAACCCCAGAAGATCGAGGACGCGCGTGTTGAAAAGCACGCAGGTCCCCTCTGCCGACCACATCATTATCCCTTGATCCAGGATATTTAGGATCTCCGAGGGCAGATTGCGCTCAGCGCTTCTTCCTTCGGCCTTGGACTTGCTGGGAATCTCAATCTTCTGCTGCTTCACCGGCCACACTCCTTTTCTCCCCAGAAGGAGGCCTATCAGAGCGGGCTTGCTGCAGAGTTAAGACGAGGAGGATCAGGCCGCCGTGGCTTTGCGAAGTTCGTTGACGATCGCCATATAGCCACCATTCGCCAGGAAGGCGCTCTCCGCGCCCGTGGATGTACGCCCCAGCGCCTCGTTGCGGAACGGGAACCGGCCGTGCTTGCGAATGACCTCGCGATGCGCCCGCGCGTGGACCAGATTGGATTGCCCGGTTTCCGGCATCCGGGTGCAGATCAGGCGCACCGCCCGATCCTGATCCGAAAGGTTCTCGGAATGCATCAGGGGTAGATAGAAGAATTGACGGTCGGGTTCATCGATCTTGAGATCCCAATCCCGGCTGATGGCGGCCTTGGCGGCGGCCCGGGCAACCCTGTCCGACGCAAAGGCTTTGGCCCCGCCGCGAAACATATTTCTCGAGAACTGGTCGGCGAGAATAATGTAGGCAAGCGCCCCGGAAGGATAGGTCAGCCAGAGACCAAAGCTCCCGACCATCAACTCTTCCCATGCATCTGAAAACCGTTCTCGGATTTCGGTATCAAGGGCATCGCCGCCGGCATACCACGCCTCCGGCCCCTTCTCATCGAGCCAGAACTTCAAAATTGAATCAGGAGTGACCACAGCCGCCTCTTCAAATCCAGGTATGCGATTGTTTGCATGGCGAATCGGTGCGGCGCAACCAGTAATAGACGCCTTGCGCCCCTTTGGCGCAACATTGTGTCCTAGCGGTGGTGCGCGTCGGCTTCCGCATCCAGATAGACCTCCTGCGCAACCTCGGCCGCAACCGGCGTCGCCGAGGCCGAAATGGGCGAATAGGCGACCGAATCTCCGGGAATCGACCGGGACCGACGGCGCGTCATCCGGTAGAGGCCATAGGCTGTCAGAAAGATCATCAGAACGGCGATGAACAGCCAGAAACCGCCAGCGCCAAACCTGTCCATGATCCAGCCGAGGATCAGCGGGCCGGTAATGGCGCCGACGCCATTGATGAACAAAAGCCCGCCCGAGGCGGCGGCCATATCCTCGCGGTCGAGGTAATCGTTGGTATAGGCGATCACCAGCGCATAAAGCGGGTTGGACGTCCCGCCGACCATCGCCGCGCCGATCAGGATCAAAGCGTAGTTGCCGCCACCCGCGAAAGCCGCGAGCGCTCCGACGCCACCGATCCCCGAAAGGGTGATGATGAGGATGCGGCGATCCATACGGTCGGAAATCCAGCCAATGGGATACTGAAGGATCAGCGCCGCCGTGTAGACCGCCGAGACCATAAGCGAGATCTGCCCTACGCTCAGCCCCTGCTTGGTGCCATAGACCGCCGACATCCCGAACTGGGCCGAGAAGACGCCGCCGAGGATAAATGTCCCCATCGCGGCCAGCGGCGAGGCCTTGATGAGCTTGCGGATGGAGAGGGGCTTGGTGGAGGCAAAGGCCGGCGTCGGACGGATCGACAGAAGGATCGGCGCGAAGGCCATCGAGACGAGGACCGATGGGATGATGAAGATCACAAAGCCCGACACATCGCTCAGGACGAGGATATACTGGGCAAGGATGATCCCCGCCATCTGGGCGATGAGATAGAGCGAAAGCGCCTTGCCGCGGTTCTCGTTCGAGGCGGCGTCGTTGAGCCAGCTTTCCGCGGTGATATAGACG
Source organism: Marivivens sp. (assembly GCA_024642185.1). Lineage (GTDB taxonomy): Bacteria > Pseudomonadota > Alphaproteobacteria > Rhodobacterales > Rhodobacteraceae > RFZI01. The sequence continues at coordinate 7,177 of JAHEBR010000043.1, forward strand.
CCGCAAAAGCAGAAGCCGATGACGATCCGGCCGATGGTCCAGGCCCAGGGCTCGGTCAGCGCCGGATAAAGGATCAGAACGGCCGAAATGGTCGAGCCCAAAGCCGCGAAAACGCGCACATGGCCCACCCGCCGGATCATTTCGGGCGCAAGCCGCGAGGCCCCGAGGAAGCCTGCGAAATAGCCCGACATGACGACCGACATCTCGAGGGTCGTGAACCCTTCGAGATCGCCCCTGAGGCCCAGAAGTGTACCCTGAAGGCCATTGCCGATCATCAGCATGAAAATGCCGAGGAGAAGCGCCCAAGAACTGCCCAAGACCTGAAACATCACAACTCCTGCCTGTGTTGCGCCCTTCTAGGCCGCATTATACCCGCGACGTATTACCAAAGCGACATTTGATGGCGTGGTTCGTCATTCCGCCCGAGGCAGCAAGAGCGAGGCGTCGCCATAGGAGAAGAAGCGATAGCCCTCGGCGATGGCATGGGCATAAATGCGCCTGATCCGATCCACCCCCATTAGCGCAGAGACCAGCATCATCAATGTCGATTTCGGCAGATGGAAATTGGTCATGAGGCCGTCTGCTACGCGGAACCCGAAACCGGGGGTGATGAAAATATCGGTGTCGCCTCGCCACGGCCGGAGGCTTCCTTCTCGCGCCGCGCTCTCGACGAGGCGCAGAGCCGTCGTTCCAACCGGAATGACACGCCCGCCTGCCGCTTTGGTCGCAAGGATTTCCTGCGTGGCCTGCGGCGTCACCTCGCCCCATTCGGCGTGCATCTTGTGCTCGCGGATGTCGTCAACCTTGACCGGCAGGAACGTCCCCGCGCCGACGTGAAGGGTGACGTGGGTGAATTCGACGCCCCTTGCCTTCAGCGCCGCAAGAAGTGGTTCGTCGAAGTGCAGCGATGCCGTAGGCGCGGCGACCGCGCCTGATCTACTTGCCCAAACCGTTTGGTAGTCGGTCTTGTCCGCCTCGTCGGGCGCCCGCAGGGCCGCGATATAGGGCGGCAGAGGCATCGCGCCTGCTTCGGCCAGCGCGGCGTCGAAATCCTCGCCCGTCAGGTTGAACCGCAAGAGCCCCTGCCCCTCGTCCCGCCCGGCCAGCGTCGCGCTCAGGTCTGACGAAAAGACAATCTCTTCACCGTCGCGGATTTTCTTGAGTGGCTTGAGGAGCGCCGCCCAGCTTCCATCAGCCTTGGGTTCGAGAAGCGTGACCTCGATCCGCGCCATTGTGGGGCCTTCGGCTCCGTTCCTGTGTCGAACTCCCGAAAGCCGCGCCGGGATTACCTTGGTATTGTTCAAAACGAGCCTGTCACCGGGCCGCAGGATTTCGACCAGATCGCTCACGCGCCGGTCACTGATCCGGTCGCCTTCCGCCAGCAGCAGGCGCGCCGAAGAGCGTGGCTTGGCCGGCCGCGTGGCGATGAGCCCTTCCGGCAAATCGAAATCGAAATCGCTAAGTTTCACCTGCGGGCCTTATTCACTAGGTTCCGGCGGCGGTTGCCGGAATATCTCGCGGAACATACCCGGCGTGAAGATCGACAAGGGGTTGATCGATACTTCGGTCGCATCGGGCGTTCCGGTCATTCGGTAGTTGAAGCCAATAAGCCCCTCGCCCCTTCGGGTAAAGATCGCGCCGATGCCGTTGAGCAGATATACCGGCGAGACAACTCCCTGGAAATTCATCGCCTTCGTGGCGAGCGTGTAGACACCGTCCATAGAGATACCAAGGCTCAACCCGACGGCACTCGACTCGGAGATTGTGATCCTGTCGGGCGACAGGGTGAAACGGGCTTCGACAGTGTCAAAGTTAATCCCTTGCCCGTCCATTTGCTGCAATAGACCGATAACACTGATGGCATCGAGAAGTTCCGCCAATGACGGCGCATCACGCACGCGCAGGCCGGTCGCCTGCAAGAGCCCCGCATAGTTGCCTTGGTCTCCGGTTGGAGCGAGCGTCAGTTCCATCGCCCCGCCTATCGCGTTTTCCAACAGGCCGATCGACCGGAAGGCCCCTCCCGCATCGTCGCTTCTGAGACGAAAAGCCATCCGCCCCTCATAGGGGGCGGCTGACCCCTGAACCGCGGCGTCATTGTTGATGCGGGCGTTGAACCGGCCGCTCAGCCCGCCCCCGGATTCAAAGTTTCCTTGAAATTGCGTGAGCGCCACGCCGTCAGAGACTTGGAGCTTGTCGAGCCGAACAGCCACCGGGCCGCCGCCGCCAGCGCCGTTTTGGGCAATCTCGCCAAAGTCGGCCTTGCGAAGGTCGAGAATCCCGCCATCAACGACCAGTTCCGCCGAACGCCCTGCGCCGCGCCCGATGAGGCTTACATTACCCTCAAACCAGTCGGACAGGTGCAAATCAGGAAAGCTTGCCACTTCGAAACTACCATCAGCCCCCAAGCGCAGGGTGCCCTCGGCCTCCAGCCCCGCGGCATCAAAGGACAGCTGATCAATCGTTGCCGGTTGCGTAAAGCTGCCGCGCACCTCCAGCGCACCGGTGCTGGCTGAAGGTTTGGCCCAGTCAAGCGCATCTAGTCGCAACTCGGCGCCGGCGAGGTCCGAACTCAATGCAAACCGCGGCGGCTGATCTCGCTCCAGATCTATCACGAGGCGTCCTTTTGCGGCGCCAGTGACCGTGCCGCTAGGCAGAGCGATACGAAACTCGTCGAGGAACGTTTGATCCAGCGGCAAAGACACATCAAGCTGGCCTGCGCCGGGCCGGCCCGGAAAGAAAGTCTGGACATATGTACCGTTCATCGGCACCGAACCGACGCGGGCCTCGCCCTCAAGGGTCATCCCACGGTTGGACGAAGTCAGCGCAATCTCGGCCGCTGTCGTTGTGTGACCGGGCACAAGCTTGTCGGATTGCAGGTTCAAAAGACGCCCAGAGACCTCATAACTGAACTCCGCAGGGCTGTTTTGCTCCTTCATCCGCAAATTGATCGTGGCACTCACCTCCCCCTGCCCATCAACCAGATCATAGGGCAGCTTGGCACTGGAGATGACGTGTCTCGGACCGGTATCGATCAAGGCAAGGCCCGCGGTCACGCTGCCGCGAGCACGCATTTCGATCTTTGCGGGCGGGCCGGGAATTCGCAAATCGGGGATTGTCAGCGATGATCCCGACAGATCAACCGGCCCGCCAACAGAGGGCGTGGTGATTCCTTCCTCGAGAACCAGTGTCAGCGCGTTATTTGCGTAGGAGCCAAAGCCGGCGGCCATTTCAAGTGGCGGGGCGAATCGATTGATGCCAACCGTCGCCCCCTCGAAACGAAAGCTCCCGCCCCAGTCGAAATGGCTGCCCGGACGAAGTCGCGCCGCGACCGTTATGTCTGAGGCAGTGCCGGAGCGGAAATTGGACTCAAACCATTGGCGCGTGTCGGGCTTGACAGCAACTGGCCAGAACAGCAGAGCCGTCGCCGGATCTAGCTGATCGATCTGCGCGTCAAGCGCACCCTCCCAACCTTCGGAGACAGCGGCAAACCGCCCCGTGGCCACAACGTCTTTGCCGGCAACACCAAGGCGGATCTCTCCGATATCCAGCATGAAGGGGCTTAGCCGTATGCGGAAATCCAACGAAGCATGATCTACCGAATTCGGCCCAGGAAAGAGCGCCTCAGGGCTGAAGGACAAATCGGAGAAGCTGAACTGTCCGGTCATCGACGTAGGCCAGCCGCCGACGAGGTCTTGCAGTTGGGTTTTGCCTTCCGCTGAGAAGGTACCGAGGCTGCTCTTGGCCGAAACGTGGCTGAATTCGATAAGGTTCTTGTCAGGGTCAAAGGTCAGATAGGCTTTGGCCTCGTCAAACGGCACAGGCGGCGCTTCGGGCCCTGCACGCAGATCGCCGGCCTTGATTACCAGTGAGGACGAAAACGGGCCAAGAGCGCCCTCCGCATCGATTTCAAACCTCATCTGCGCGGCCATGGGCGCATCGACAACCGCAAGCCAGCTGAGCGCAGGTGTCTGGGTCGCAAGATCGGCCGCCACCGCATCTTCAAAGGACAAGGCAATCTGTGCCTCGCGGCTTCCGCGTGGGCTTTCATAGCTGATGGCGAGCGTGGTCACATAGGCACGCCCTGACAGGAGCGACAAATCTGCTCGAAGCTGTGTCTGCCCACCTGTCAGATCGAGCGAAAGTTGGCCGCCGTCGATCGTCCAGCCGCGCCGGGCGCGGGCATCGTCGAAATTCAGAATTAGGCCATCGGCAGTGACAGTCTCCAAGGCCTCGAATTCCGGTTGTTCGAGTGCCGCGTCGATCTGGTTGAGAAGTTCGGCAAAGCTGTCGGCCTCTTGCACCACTGCTCCGCTCGCATCGAACGACACGGCAACAGTTCCGTCGGACGCACGGCGCAGCGCTATTTCGGCCCCTGTCAGACTGACCGTCTGGATCAGGATTTCCCGCCGGAACAGAATGCCGCGCGGAGAAACCTGCACGTCGGCCCGCGGCACCCGCGCGATCACTGTATCGTCTGCATCGCGCAGCACCACATTGGTCAGCGCAATTCGAGGATGAATATCGGCACCGATCGTGAGCGTCATGTCGCCGAAGCTCAGGTCACCCCCCTCTAGAAAGGCGGCTGCCTCCGCTTCCAGTCGGGCTGTCACCCAGCTTGGGGCGGTAATTTCGCGCTCGAAGATCAGGAAGGCCGCAACCGCCAGAAAGACAAGCGGCATGAAGGCCGCGAGGATCACCGCGCGCAGCCCGTGCCAGAGGGCCACCCGCCAGCGGCGGGGGGGCTTTTGCGCTGTCTCTTCCGTCACGGGTTCGCTCATGCTGATCCGGGGGGCCATGTGCGCCACCCGACTGCCTCTTCGCTTGCTGTGGCCTTGCGGCCATCCTCCATTTATCGTTCTAGGACGTATAGGACACAAGAGACCAACACGACAGCCCGGAGCCACCATGTCTGCACTTCCCGCCATCGGCCAAGCCGCCCCCGCCTTCACCCTGCCCCGCGACGGCGGAGCCGAGGTTTCCCTTGCGGGTTATGTTGACCAGATCGTCGTTCTCTACTTCTACCCCAAGGACGACACGCCCGGCTGCACCACCGAGGCGATCGACTTTTCGGCAGAGGCCGGGGCCTTTGCCAAGGCTGGGGCCGTGGTCCTTGGGGTCTCGCGCGATACGGTGAAGAAACACGAGAAATTCCGCGACAAGCATGACCTCAAAATAGCGCTTCTGGCCGACGAGGATGGAGCAGTCTGCGAGGCCTATGGCGTCTGGGGCGAGAAGAGCATGTATGGCCGAACCTATATGGGCATCGACCGCACGACCTTTCTCATCGGCCGCGACGGCAAGATCGCGCGGGTCTGGGAGAAGGTGAAGGTCAAGGGGCACGTGGGCGAAGTCCTGTCTGCCCTGGCGGAGCTGTGATGCCCACGACCTGCCTTGCCGAGATGGCCGCCGAGGTCTTGCGCACCGCCGATGGCCGCGAAAAGACAGCACTTTCCAAGCGCCACGCCGCCGCGTGGTTTGCCTCGCGCAAAGAGGGCCCCGCGATCCCGGTCGGCACCGCC
>JAHEBR010000246.1 GCA_024642185.1 Marivivens sp.
CTATATCGCGGTCGAGCGCGACTATACCGCCATCTATGACCGTTTCGTGGCCCTCGGGCCGCTGATGGACAAGGTCGGCAATGGCGGCAAGGGCATCGCCTGGGATACCAAGCACGAGGTCCAGCATCTGCGCGATCTCAACGGCGAATGGGCGGAAGGCCCCGCCAAGGGCTGCGCCAAGATCGTCACCGATATCGACGCCTCCGAGGTCATCCTCATGCTGGCGCCGGAAACCAACGGCGAGGTTGCGGTCAAGGCCTGGAATGCGCTGAGCAAGGCCACGGGCCGCGAGCACGCGCACCTCGCGCTGCCCAAGGAAGACGAGAAGATCCGCTTCCGCGATATCGCCGCCCAGCCGCGCAAGATCATCTCCTCGCCCACATGGTCGGGCATCGAGAGCGAGAAGGTCTGCTACAACGCGGGCTATACCAACGTCCACGAACTGATCCCGTGGCGCACGCTGACAGGCCGTCAGCAGCTCTATCAGGATCACCTGTGGATGCGCGCCTTTGGTGAGGGCTTCATGTCCTACCGCCCGCCGGTAGACCTCAAGACCATCACCGCCAAGGTGCGCGACCAGGGCGACAGCCTCGTTCTCAACTTCATCACGCCCCACCAGAAATGGGGCATCCACTCGACCTATTCCGACAACCTCCTGATGCTCACGCTCAACAGGGGCGGTCCGGTCGTCTGGCTTAGCGAGAACGACGCCAAGAAGGCCGGCATCGCCGATAACGACTGGGTCGAAGCCTACAACGTCAACGGTGCGCTCACCGCGCGTGCGGTCGTTTCCCAGCGGATGAAAGACGGCACCGTCTTCATGTATCACGCGCAGGAAAAGATCGTGAACACGCCGGGCAGCGAAAAGACCGGCCTTCGGGGCGGTATCCACAACTCCGTCACGCGGGCCACGGTCAAGCCGACCCACATGATCGGCGGCTATGCCCAACAGTCCTATGGCTTCAACTACTACGGAACCGTGGGCTCCAACCGCGACGAGTTTGTGGTCGTTCGCAAGATGACCAAGGTCGACTGGCTCGACGAACCAGCCAAGAAGGAGGCTGCGGAATGAAGGTCCGTGCGCAAATCGGCATGGTGCTGAACCTCGATAAATGTATCGGGTGCCACACCTGCTCAGTTACCTGCAAGAACGTCTGGACCACGCGCGAAGGCGTTGAATACGCGTGGTTCAACAACGTGGAAACCAAGCCGGGCACCGGCTATCCGACCGACTGGGAAAACCAGAACCGCTGGAACGGCGGCTGGACCCGGACGGCTTCGGGCAAGCTTCAGCCCAAGCAGGGCGGCAAGTTCCGGATCCTGGCGAACATCTTCGCCAACCCGGACCTGCCCGAGATCGACGACTATTACGAGCCGTTCGATTTCGACCACGATCACCTCAAGTCGGCGCCCGAGATGAAGGCCTTCCCGACCGCTCGCCCCTATTCCAAGATCACCGGCGAGCGGATCGAGAAGATCGAGAAGGGCCCGAACTGGGAAGAAATCCTTGGCGGCGAATTCGCCAAGCGCAGCCAGGACTACAACTTTGAAGGCATCCAGAAAGCCATCTATGGCGAGTATGAAAACACCTTCATGATGTATCTGCCGCGCCTGTGCGAGCACTGCCTCAATCCCGCCTGCGCCGCCTCCTGCCCCTCGGGCGCGATCTACAAGCGCGAAGAGGACGGTATCGTTCTGATCGACCAGGAGAAATGCCGCGGCTGGCGGATGTGCGTCTCGGGCTGCCCCTACAAGAAGGTCTATTACAACTGGTCTTCGGGCAAATCCGAGAAATGCACCCTGTGCTATCCGCGCATTGAGAGCGGCAACCCGACCGTCTGTTCGGAAACCTGCGTGGGCCGCATCCGCTATCTCGGCGTGATGCTCTACGATGCCGACAAGATCTCGGAAGCGGCCTCTGCGCCGGAGACCACCGATCTTTATGACGCGCAGCTCGGTGTATTCCTCGATCCCAACGATCCCGAAGTGATCGCGGCCGCCCGCCGTGACGGGGTTCCGCAGGATTGGATCAAGGGCGCGCAGGAAAGCCCGATCTGGAAGATGGCGATGGAATGGAAGGTCGCCTTCCCGCTGCATCCCGAATACCGGACGCTGCCGATGGTGTGGTATATCCCGCCGCTCAGCCCGATCCAGAATGCCGCGGCCGCAGGTTCGATCGGTATCGACGGCGATATGCCTGACGTCAAATCGCTGCGGATCCCGGTCAAATACCTCGCCAATATGCTCACGGCTGGTGATGAACCCCCCGTGGTCACCGCACTTGAGCGGATGCTGGCGATGCGGGCCTATATGCGCGCCAAGACCGTAGACGGTGTGATCGACGAGGCCATTGCGGCCAAAGTCGGCCTTACGCCTGCGATGATCGAAGACATGTACAAGATCATGGCCCTTGCGGACTATGAGGATCGCTTCGTGATCCCGACCACGCACCGCGAACAGGTCGAGGATGCCTATGACATCAAGGGGGGCTGCGGCTTCACCGATGGCAACGGCTGCTCGACCGGCATCAGCAAGGGCAATCTCTTCGGCGGCAAGAAACGTCCGCTGAAGATGCCGACGGAGGTGATGTGATGGACCATTTTGATCGCACGTTGAAGGCGCTCTCGCTCATCCTGAGCTATCCCACGCGGGAGCTTCAGGAGGCCATGCCCGAGATCGGGGGCGTTCTTGCCGCCGAAAGCCGCCTCACGGCAGCCGCCCGCCGCGATCTTCGGCCTTTGGTCGAGGTTCTCGGCCAAGGCGATATCTACGACCTCGAAGAGGCCTATGTGGTTCTCTTCGACCGCTCGCGCAGCCTGTCGCTCAATCTCTTCGAGCACGTTCACGGCGAAAGCCGTGACCGGGGCGGCGCGATGGTGAGCCTGTTGGAAAGCTATCGCGAGGCGGGTTTCGAACCCGCCACCAGCGAGCTTCCCGATCACCTTCCGGTTCTTCTGGAGTTCCTCGCCACACGTTCCCCCGGCGAGGCGCAGGAGGTGCTGGCGGATGCCGCGCATATTCTTGAGGCCCTGACCGCGCGTCTTGCGAAGCGCCAGAGCCCCTATGCCGCGGTATTCGCCGCCCTTCTGCAACTGTCGGGGGCAACCGCCGACAGCGAGATCGTGGCCGAGCTTCTGGCGCAGCCGGAAGACGATCCCAACGACCTCGAGGCGCTCGACAAGGTCTGGGAAGAATCCGAAGTCACCTTTGGCCCCGATCCGAATGCGGGCTGCCCCGCGAGCCGCGACCTGCTGGCCCGTATGGACCCGCCCGCACCCCCCGCGCCCGACTGGGCGGCGGAATGAGTGGAGACTGACAATGCATAACTTCCTCTTCGGGATTTATCCCTACATCGCGCTCTCGGTGCTGGTGATCGG
>JAHEBR010000247.1 GCA_024642185.1 Marivivens sp.
GGCCCCACCTTTGGGGGTGACAGTCCTGCCCAAATCCCGTTCAACTGAGGCCATCCCATCCGGAGGCCCCCTTGGCATTCACCCTGCGCCAGCTTCAGTTCTTCGTCGCCGCGGCCGAGCAGGGGTCGGTCTCGGGTGCTGCGCGGATGCTGTCGATCTCGCAATCCTCGGTGACCGAGGCGATCCGCGCGCTCGAGGATGATCTTGGGGTAACCCTTTTCGAACGGCAGGCGCGGGGCCTTGAGATCACCCACAAGGGCTCGGCCTTTCTGCGCCACGCCCGCCAGATCCTGTCAGACGTGGCCGGCGCGCGGCAGGCCTTTCGCGACGAAGCCGAACAGGCCACCGGGCGCCTCTCGCTCGGGGTGACTTCGCTGGTTGCGGGCTATGTCCTGTCGGATCTTCTCGCCCGGTTTCGCCGCGCGTTTCCGCACGTTGATCTCAACGTTATCGAAGACAGCGGTGAATACCTCCAGCACCTTCTGATCGGCGGCGAGCTTGACGTGGCCGTGCTGCTGACCTCGTCCGTCAAAGACCGCCTCGCCCTTCATGTCGAGACCCTTCTTGTCTCGCCCTACCGCCTCTGGCTGCCGCTCGGCCATCCGCTGGCCCAGCAAGAGGCGATCGAGCTTGAGGAGTTGGCGGGCGAACAGCTCATCCAGCTGATGGTCGACGAGATCGAGGAAAGCACGCGGATGCTGATGGGGGCCATGGCATCGCGGCCCGAGATCAGCTTCCGCACCCGCTCGGTCGAGGCGGTCCGAAGCCTTGTGGCGACAGGGGCGGGCATCGCCATTCTGCCGGGCCTTGTCTATCGCCCATGGTCGCTCGAAGGCGACCGGATCGAGATTCGCGACGTCTCGGGCGATCTGCCCAATGTGCAGGTCGGCCTCGCCTGGCGGCGCGGCGCACCGCTCTCGCCGCCGGCCCTGAATTTCGTCCGTTCGGCGCAAAGCGCGATCCCGAACCACTGATTTATAGGGGCATTGCTGACCTATCGGAAAAACCGATAGTCCCATTCTGCGTTTTGAAATTGCGATTTCTCAACCGACTCCTATCGTGGCGACGATTACCGATGGCCCGAGGCAAATCCGCGGCCACGATCGACAGGGAGAGTGAAGATGAAATCAATCCGACTTATGGGAACTACTGCGGTTGCCGTCGCCATGGCGGTGACCCCGGCATTGGCGCAGGTCGCCTCGCTCGGGACACCCGAGGGGCAGGTCAATATTGTGGCCTGGGCCGGGTATATCGAGCGCGGCGAAACGATGGCCGAGTTCGACTGGGTGACCAAGTTTGAGGAAGCCACAGGCTGTCAGGTCGTCGTCAAGACCGCCAACACCTCTGACGAAATGGTCGCCCTGATGAATGAAGGCGGCTTTGACCTTGTCACAGCCTCGGGCGACGCCTCGCTCCGGCTGATCGCCGGCAAGCGCGTTCAGCCGGTCAATATCGACCTGATCCCCTCTTGGGCCAATGTAGACGAACGCCTCAAGGATGCCCCGTGGCATACCGTAGGCGGCGTCCATTATGGCGTCCCCTATCAGTGGGGCCCGAACGTGCTGATGTATAACACCGAAGCCTTCGGCGACACGCCGCCAACGTCGTGGAGTGTTGTGTTCGAAGAACAGACCCTGCCCGACGGCTCGTCCAACGTTGGCCGCGTTCAGGCCTATGACGGCCCGATCCATGTGGCCGATGCCGCCCAGTATCTGATGGCGCACCAGCCCGAGTTGGGCATCACCTCGCCCTATGAGCTGAACGAAGAGCAGTATGCCGCAGCGCTTGATCTGCTGCGCGGCCAGCGCAAGCTCGTTGGCCGTTATTGGCACGATGCCTTCATCCAGATGGACGATTTCAAGAACGAGGGCGTTGTCGCCTCCGGTTCCTGGCCGTTCCAGGTGGGCCTGCTGCAATCCGAAGGTTTCCCTGTCTCCAGCGTGATCCCAGAAGAGGGCGCGACAGGCTGGGCCGACACCACGATGATGCACGTCGATGCCCCGAACCCGACCTGCTCGTATCTGTGGATGGAGCACACCCTGTCGTCCAACCTTCAGGCCGATCTCTCGGTCTGGTTCGGCGCCAACCCGGTTGTCCTGTCGGCCTGTACCGATGGTTCGGGCATGCAGACCGCCGAGGGCTGCACGGCCAACGGCCTGGATGACTTCGAGAAGATCAACTTCTGGACGACCCCGGTCTCCAGCTGCGAAAGCCAGGGCGAATGCGTGCCCTACTATCGCTGGGTCTCCGACTATATCGGTGTGATCGGCGGCCGCTGATCTCACTGGTACTGGCCCCGCCTGCCCTGAAGGGCGGGGCCATTTTACCCCCACTTTCCCCACCACGACCCCGCGCGCCGGGGCCGCACGGATAAGAAATGACCGACGCAGTTACATTCCAGAAAGTCTCGCGCCACTATGGCAAAGTGAAGGCGGTCGATGCTGTCGACCTTACCATCGAAGAAGGCAGCTTCTTTGCCATGCTCGGCCCCTCGGGCTCGGGCAAGACCACCTGCCTGCGCCTGATTTCCGGTTTTGAAAAGCCCACGGCGGGCGAGATCCGCATCTTCGGGCAGGACGTGAGCGACACGCCCCCCAACCGCCGCAGCGTCAATACGGTCTTTCAGGACTATGCCCTTTTCCCGCACATGAACGTGCGCGACAACGTGGCCTACGGGCCGATGGTGGCCGGCGTCGGCAAGGCCGAGCGCTATGCCAAGGCCGAAGAGATGCTCGCCCTCGTCAAACTCGACAGCTATGGCGACCGCAAGCCGGGCCAGCTTTCGGGCGGCCAGCGCCAGCGCGTGGCCCTCGCCCGCGCGCTCGTCAACGAACCGCGCGTCCTCCTCCTCGACGAGCCGCTTGGCGCGCTCGACCTCAAGCTGCGCGAGGCGATGCAGGACGAGCTCAAAGCCCTGCAAAAGCGCCTCGGCATCACCTTCGTCTTCGTCACCCACGACCAGCACGAGGCCCTGTCGATGGCCGACCAGCTGGCCGTGTTCAATGAAGGCAAGATCGCCCAGATCGGCTCGCCCGCGGAAATCTATGACCGCCCCGCAACCCCCTTCGTCGCCGATTTCGTCGGCTCCTCGAATGTCCTTCCGCCCGCGCTCACGGCGCAGCTTGGCGGGGCATCGGCATGGGCGAGCCTGCGCCCCGAGGCGATCCGCCTCGTGGCCGCTGGCACGGGCAAGATGAATGGCACGGTTGCGTCGCTGCGCTATCTCGGCGCGGGCAGCCGCGTGAGCGTCATGGTCGGAGAGACCGAGATCGCAGCCCTTGTTCCGGCCGGAGACGCCGCCCCCGAAGCCGGCGCCGAGGTGGGCATCACCTTCGAGACCTCCGCCCTTCACGTCATGGCCG
>JAHEBR010000248.1 GCA_024642185.1 Marivivens sp.
CAGGCAAAGCCGTCGCCATCGGGATCAAGCCCCATCGGGTCGCGCTCGGGGCCGCCATTCAGCAGGAAGTCGCGCTGCGCGTCGTCGGGGGTGTTGTATTTGGCGCAGTTGGTCTCGAAGCGGGTCTGGCTGAAAAGCTGCAGGCGGCTATACCACGGCTGGCCAAGCTTGTTGGGCGCGTTCAAGGCGTATTCGACGATATTCGGCCCTTCGCCTCCGTCGCGCACCGGAAGCGCAGTCACTTCCGCGACCTGATACTGGGCGGCATTGGCAGCGAGGCGGGCGGCATCGGATTCGATCGTCTCGCGTTCGGCCACCGCCGAGAAATCCTGCTCGTCGGAAATGCCTTCGTTGGAGCTGGGCTCCGACTGCGCCGGCCCGGTGCTGGTCTGACTGGTGGTCGTCGTGGTCGAGGTTGTCGTGGTCGCGGTTGTCGTTGTGCTCGCCGTAGTCGTCATGGGCTCGGTGCTCTGACCTATCCCCAGAGCGGCCAGCTCCTCGCTCGAAATCGTTCCAGTCGCCGCAGTCTGATCACTGACCGACGCTTCGGCAAGCGCCGCTTCCTGACGAGCGAGTTGTTCCTGATAGGCGTTGTAATCCTCAAAGCCGACGCCAGCCCCGCTGTCAGGAATATCCTGAACACAGGCCGCAAGCGCCACCAGGGACGCGCCGATCACCAGAACCTTTTTCACCACTGCCACTCCGAGCCTCGGGCTTTGGGCGGCCTCTTACCACCACCGCGCGGGCTTGGCTACAAATCCCGCCGCACGTTCGAGTGAATAGGCGACATTCAGCAAATCCGCCTCTTCCCACGGGCGGCCGATCAGCTGGAGACCCAACGGCAGCCCTTGACCGTCAAGCCCGGTCGGCACCGCGATGCCCGGAAGGCCCGCAAGGTTGACCGTCACGGTAAAGACGTCATTGAGATACATCTGGATCGGATCAGCCTCGGCCATCTCGCCAAGGCCGAAGGCCGAGGACGGGGTGGCGGGCGTCAGGATCGCATCGACGCCTGCCTCGAAGGCCAGATCGAAATCGCGTTTGATCAGCGCGCGCACGCGGCGGGCGCGGTTGTAGTAGGCATCATAGAAGCCAGCAGAGAGCACATAGGTGCCAATCATCACGCGGCGCTGGACCTCGTGGCCGAAACCTTCGGCGCGGGTCTTTTCATACATCTCGGTGATGCCGTCGCCGTGGGAAAGCTTGGCGCGGTGGCCGAAGCGCACGCCATCATAGCGGGCGAGGTTCGACGAGGCCTCGGCAGGCGCAATCACATAATAGGCGGGCAGCGCGTATTTCGTGTGCGGCAGCGAGATATCGACGATCTTGGCGCCCGCATCCTTGAGCATCGCGGTGCCATCGGCCCAGAGCTTTTCGATCTCGGCAGGCATCCCGTCCATGCGGTATTCCTTGGGGATGCCGATGGTCTTGCCGCGGATATCGCCTGTCAGCGCCGCCTCGAAATCCGGCACCGGAATATCGGCGCTGGTGGAATCCTTCGGATCATGCCCCGACATGGCCTGCAGCATGATCGCCGCGTCGCGCACGTCTTTGGTCATCGGGCCTGCCTGATCGAGCGAGGAGGCGAAGGCAACAATGCCCCAGCGCGAGCAGCGGCCATAGGTCGGTTTGATGCCGGTGATGCCCACGAAAGCGGCAGGCTGGCGGATCGAGCCGCCGGTATCGGTGCCGGTCGCGCCAAGGCAGAGATCAGCCGCCACGGCGGAGGCAGAGCCGCCAGAAGAGCCGCCGGGGGTCAGGGCCGCGTCGTCATTACCGCGCCGCCAGGGGTTGACCACATCGCCATAGCAGGAGGTCTCGTTGCTGCTTCCCATGGCAAACTCGTCCATGTTGAGCTTGCCGAGCATCACCGCGCCACTCGCAAAAAGTTGGGTGGTGACGGTCGATTCATACTCGGGCTTGAAACCTTCGAGGATGTTCGACGCGGCTTGGCTCGGCACGCCCTTGGTGCAGAAGAGATCCTTGATCCCGAGCGGAATGCCGTTGAGCGAAGGCGCATCCGCCCCGCGGCGCGCATCGGCGGCGCGGGCCTGCTCGCGGGCGATCTCGGGGGTCTTGTGGACGAAAGCGTTGAGTGCGCCCGCCTCGTCAATCGCCTTGAGGCAGGCCTCGGTCAGATCGGCCGAGGTCAGCTCGCCCTTGCGCATGGCGTCGCGGGCGGCGGCGATGGTGAGTTTCGTGAGATCGGACATTATTCCACCACCTTCGGCACGGCGAAAAAGCCCTCGCGGGCGTCGGGGGCATTCTTCAGAACGGCGGCCTGCTGGTTGCCGTCGGTCACCACGTCGTCGCGGCGCTTGAGGCGCATCGGCGTGACCGAGGTCATGGGCTCGACGCCCTCGACATCGACCTCGTTCAGCTGCTCGATAAAGCCGAGGATGGCGCTGAACTCGGAGGCGAGCGCCGGCAGCGCCTCGTCCTCAACCTTGATGCGGGCCAGCTTGGCCACCCGCCGCGCGGTATCTACGTCGATCGACATACGTCTCTCCGTCAAATGGGTCGGACCCGCGTTTAGCGCTCCGGCCCCGCTGCTGCAAGCATATGCCGCCGATAAACCTCGATCATCGCGGCCAGCATGACGCCGTTGATGAGGTGCCAGAGGAAATGGGTGCCCGAGGGCCAGATCTCGCAGAGGATCATGTCGAGCGAGCGGACGATGATCGACAGGCTCAGAAGCCCAGCGCAGAAGAAGTATCCTCTGGCCGTGGCCGGCGCCCTGCCCCGCAGGAAAAGCCCGTAGCCGACAAGCATGATCGGCACGGTCCAATAGAAGCCGGATATCTCGATGAAGGGGATCCGACCGAGGAGCGGCAGGGCAACGGCGGCGAAGGGGAAGAAGCCAAGGGTCGCCAACGCGGCCTGCCATGCCTTCATGCCGACGACATGGATATTGGTGGCGAAAAGGACGGCGAGGATGAATACTGCGATTGGCGCCGTGTCGGCCGCCCCGGCCCAGACAGTCGCGAAAGTGTGGTTGAAGAAACTGCCAACGCTGATGACGCCCACGAGAACGCTTAAAAGCCGCCCCATCCAGAGCCCCTCGGTCCGCCGCCACATGACGATGGCGGCGATCAGGAAGGCGAGGTTGGTGACGGCGTTCAGCGGCTCGGACCAGAAGGTGAAATCCGTTCTCTCGCAATAGTCGTCAAACTGCTGCATCCAATCCATTGCCTGCCCCCTGATTGCGGCTATCCTTGCAGAAACGCTCTACAGGAGGACGGCATGAAAATCACCTGGCTTGGACACGCAAGCTTCCGCATCGAGATCGAGGATCAGGTCTTGCTGATCGACCCTTGGCTGAGCGGCAACCCCCTCTTCCCCGAAGAGCGCGAGGC
>JAHEBR010000044.1 GCA_024642185.1 Marivivens sp.
GCCCCGACCAGACGCTGAAAGATGCCAAGGACCTGATGGCCCAATACAACATCACCGGCTTTCCGGTGGTGGGCGAGGGCGGTAGGGTTGTGGGCATCGTCACCAACCGCGATATGCGCTTTGCCCAGTCGGACGACACGCCGGTGAGCGTGATGATGTCGAGCGACAATCTCGCCATGCTGGCCGAACCGGCCGACCTTGATGAAGCCCGCAGCCTGATGCAGGCGCGGCGGATCGAGAAGCTTCTGATCCATGACGGCAAGGGCAAGCTCACCGGCCTTCTGACGCTGAAGGACAGCGAGCAGGCGGTGCTCAACCCCGTGGCCTGTAAGGACAGCCTCGGGCGTCTGCGCGTGGCTGCGGCCTCGACCGTGGGCGATGCGGGCTTTGAGCGCAGTCAGGCGCTGATCGACGCGGGCGTCGATATCGTCGTGATCGACACGGCGCATGGCCATTCCGAGGGCGTGGCCAAGGCCGTGGAGCGGGTGAAGGCGCTCTCGAACGAGGTTCAGGTGATCGCCGGCAACGTGGCGACCGCCGAGGCGACCCGGGCGCTTATCGGCGCGGGCGCGGATGCGGTGAAGGTCGGCATCGGGCCGGGCTCGATCTGCACCACGCGGATGGTCGCCGGTGTCGGCGTGCCGCAGCTGACCGCGATCATGGACTGCGCCTCGGGCGCGGGCGATGTGCCGGTGATTGCCGATGGCGGCATCAAGTTCTCGGGCGATTTCGCCAAGGCGATTGCCGCAGGCGCCTCTTGCGCCATGGTGGGCTCGATGATCGCCGGGACGGATGAAAGCCCCGGCGAGGTGATCCTCTATCAGGGCCGCTCGTTCAAAGCCTATCGCGGCATGGGCAGCCTCGGTGCCATGGCCCGCGGCTCGGCCGACCGCTATTTCCAGAAGGATGCCGCCTCGGACAAGCTCGTTCCCGAAGGCATCGAGGGGCAGGTGCCCTACAAGGGAACGGTCTCGGCGGTCATTCACCAGATGGTCGGCGGCCTGCGGGCAGCGATGGGCTATACCGGCAACGCCACTGTCGAGGAAATGCGCAAGAACTGCCGTTTCGTGAAGATCACCGGCGCGGGGCTGAAGGAAAGCCACGTCCATGACGTGCAGATCACCCGCGAAAGCCCGAACTACAGGATCGGCTGATGAAGGCGCTCGTCACCGGCGCAGGATCGAAGGGCGGGATCGGTGTGGCTAGCGCCCGCCTCCTTGGGCGGGCGGGCTGCGAGGTGGCGCTGGTCTCGACGACCGCGCGGATTCACGAGCGGGCGGCGGAATTGGTGGCCGAGGGCATCACCGCCACGGGCCATATCGCCGACCTGACCGATGCCGCACAGGTGGCCGCGCTGCGCGCGGCTGTGGGGCCGGTGCAGATCCTCGTCAACAACGCCGGCATGGGGACGGTCAGCGCCCCCGCCGATACCCGCCGTTTCCTCGACCTGCCGCCCTCGGAATGGGCGCGGGCGATGGCGCTGAGCCTCGATACGGCGGTGCTCACCACGCGGGCCTTCCTGCCCGACATGGTGGCGGCAGGCTTTGGCCGGATCGTGATGATGGCCTCGGTGACAGGGCCTATCGTCTCGAATGTGGGCGATACCGCCTATAGCGCGGCCAAGGCCGCGATGACCGGCATGACCCGTGGCCTCGCGCTTGAAGTGGCGCGGGCAGGCGTGACGGTCAACGCCGTTCTGCCGGGCTGGATCGCCACCGAAGCCTCGACCGACGCCGAGCTGCAAGCCGCCGCCGCAACGCCGCAGGGCCGCGCCGGAACGCCCGACGAAGTGGCGGCCGTGGTTGCCTTCCTCGCCTCGGGAGGGGCGAGTTATGTCAACGGCGCGATGATCGTCGTCGACGGGGCCAACACGCTTCAGGAGACAAAGGCGTGACCCCCGCGGCGCGGGTCTCTGCCGCGATCGAGATCCTCGACGAGATCCTCGCCGGAAACCCCGCCGAGAAGGCGCTGACCAATTGGGGCCGGCGCTCGCGGTTTGCCGGATCCAAAGACCGCGCCGCGATCCGCGATCACGTCTTTGACGCGCTGCGCTGCCGGCGATCCTTCGCGGCTTTGGGCGGTGGCGAGACAGGGCGCGGCCTTATGTTGGGTGAGCTTCAGGCCGCAAATGCCAATCTTTCCGATATATTTTCTGGATCGGGACATGCGCCAGCGGCCATTTCCGCGGCTGAGCAAGCCGCTTGCCGAGCGCCCGAAAACGGGGCCGAGGCCCTTGATATGCCCGATTGGATCTATGAGATACTGACGCAACAAATGGGCAAAGAGGAAGCCGAAGCGACCTGCGATGCCCTGCGAAGCCGTGCGCCTGTCTGGCTAAGGGTCGCTCTGCGTCGGGCAAGCCGCGAAAACGCGGCCGCTATGTTGCTTGCAGAGGGCATTGAGACCCGACCTCACCCAGAGGTGAAGACTGCGTTGGAGGTCACGGAAAACGCGAGAAAGATTCAGAACTCTTCGGCATATGCCGGTGGCTTTGTCGAGCTTCAGGATGCCTCTTCGCAAGCCGCGGTTCTAGCTTTGCCACATCCGGCGGCAGGTGCGAGAGCGCTCGACTATTGCGCCGGTGGCGGCGGAAAATCCCTTGCCCTCGCGGACATGGGCTATGCCGTCGATGCCCACGATATTGCGCCGGCCCGGATGAAAGATATCCCCGAGCGTGCGGCGCGCGCGGGCGTGACGATCGACCTGAGGAAAGGTCATCAGCCCATTGAAATGGAATACGATCTTGTGTTTGTGGATGCACCGTGCAGTGGCAGCGGCACATGGCGGCGCACACCAGAAGCCAAATGGGCGCTGACCCCGGAACGTTTGGGCGAGCTTTGTCAGATCCAGCAGGATGTTCTCGAGAAAGCTGCCGAGTTGGTTCGTCCAGGCGGGTATCTGGCCTATGCCACCTGCTCTATCCTTCGCAATGAAAACGAAAGCCAGATCGACGCATTTGTTGCTCGAAATCATAGGTTTGAAAGCGTTCGTTCACTTGGGTTTCGGCCCGGACCTCTTGGGGATGGGTTCTTCCTCAATCTGCTTTTCCTCAAATGACAACCATAAGTTGCAAATGAATTTGATTTCTGTAATCTCGTGCGAGGTTTGGAGAGATTTAGGAAAAATTAACCATCTCTCCTGACAAAGATCCGCAGGATTGGGGTCTTCCGGGATGGGTTTGACGCAGTTTTATCGAAGAAACGCAACGCCTCGACCATCTGGGGCCGCGCCGTTGATTGCGATTTTGTCTGGTATTCTAGCGTTTCTGCTGGCGGTTTCGGTGACGCCGCTTTGGCAAAAGCTTGGGCTGGGCATCTTTGGTGTCATGTTGGTTTCAGTTGCCGGCTTTGAACAGTTTCGTTCGATCTGGTTGGCGCGACAGGGGCGTCTGCTGGTAAGGCTCGCGTCTTCGGTCTTTGCGGATGACAAGGCTTTGGTCATGCTTGCCGACAACGATGGCCGCATCGTGTTTCAAAACGAAGCTGCGGGCAAGTTGGACGTGTCGGGGAGGCCGATGGTTGAACGGGTTCTGACGCGGCTTCTTGCCAATCCCAGAGCGGTTCAGCTCCGTCTCCAAGACAGGGCACGACAATCCGGTCGGGCCGACGAAACCCTCACGACCTGTCGTGCCCGACTAAATCTTTCGGCACGGACCGTGGGTGCGGATCGCATCCTCTGGCGGCTTGAGGAACTGTCCAACAACGTTTCGGACCCTGGAATTCCGACGATCTCTGCAGGCCCCGAGGGTTCGATCCTTCAGGCCAACGACCCGGCACGCCAGTTGATCGGAAGCGATGCGATAACTCTGGAAGACGTGTTCGAGGACTTGCCTCTGCGTTCTGGTGCTAGGCACCAGCTTGGGTCCGGGCTTGGGGCCATCGAGGTTGCTGTCTGGGTTCGCGAGACAGCGGGTGGCGGAAGCAGTATCGCCTTTTTTCCGTCCGCATCCCAAAGCACGCCGCTGCCGGAATCATGGTCCGTCATCGAAGAACTGCCGGTGCCGCTGCTCAAGATAGCCCGCAGCGGAGAGATACTCGCCTCGAACCGGGCCGCACGGGGATTGGTTCAGCGTGAGATGGGCCCAAATGCTCGGCTCTCGGATCTTTTTGAGGGGCTTGGTCGTCCGATCATCGACTGGCTTGAGGAAATCGGGAGAGGCCAATCTTCTGGCGACAAACAATTCTTACGCAGTCACGGTGATGGTCCGGAACTCTTCGTGCAGATCATTCTCAAGCCGGCTGGGGATTTAAAGGATCCTCACTTAATCGCTGTTCTGAGCGACATGACAGAGTTCAAGTCGCTCGAAGCGCAGTTTGTTCAAAGCCAGAAGATGCAGGCTATCGGCCAGCTTGCTGGGGGGGTTGCACATGATTTCAACAACCTTCTCACCGCGATTTCGGGTCATTGCGATCTGCTTCTGCTCCGCCACGACCGAGAGGATCAGGACTATTCCGATCTGATCCAGATCCATCAGAATTCAAATCGCGCCGCCGCGCTGGTGGGGCAACTTCTGGCGTTTTCCCGCAAGCAGAACCTGCGCCCCGAGGTGCTCGACCTGCGTGATACGCTCGCGGACTTGACCCATCTTCTGAACCGTCTCGTCGGAGAAAAAGTCAGGCTAACCCTCAATCACGATCCCGATCTTCTGCCAATCCGGGCCGATAAGCGGCAGCTTGAGCAAGTGATCATGAACCTTGTGGTCAACGCGCGCGATGCGATGCCATCGGGGGGCGAGATCATTGTCGAGACAGAGAACCTTACTCTCAAACGACCCATCGAACGTGATCGAGCGAGTGTTCCGGCCGGGGCCTATGTTCTGGTGAAGCTGGCCGATGAAGGGCACGGTATCCCGGCAGACAAGATCCCGAAGATCTTTGAACCCTTCTACACAACCAAGCGCACAGGCGAAGGGACCGGCCTTGGGCTTTCGACAGCCTATGGCATCGTAAAACAGACCGGCGGGTTCATATTTGTCGACAGCGAGGAAGGGCGCGGCACCATCTTTACTCTGTACTTCCCGGCGCATCTTGCTCCCGTCGAACCTGCCGCGCCTGTGCTTCCAGTCGCTCCCCGGCCTGCTGATCGCCCGGGCCCTGATCACGGGGTCATTCTTCTGGTTGAAGATGAAGCGCCGGTTCGTGCTTTTGCTGCACGAGCGCTGCGGCTGAAGGGCCATACCGTTTTCGAGGCGGAAAACGCTGAAGAGGCCCTTGAGCTACTCAAGGATCCGGGGATGAGGGTCGATATTTTTGTAACCGATGTGATCATGCCCGGCAAAGACGGCCCAACATGGGTCCGCGAGGCGCTCAAAGATCGTCCCGGAACCAGCGTGGTGTTTGTCTCGGGTTATGCCGAAGAGGCCTTTGGCGAGCATCAAGCGTTAATCGCCAATTCGGTCTTCCTGCCGAAGCCGTTTTCTCTCAACGATCTCGTGGAAACCGTGGCGGCGCAACTGACGGGCAGTTAGGCTCCCAAAAGATCAACCAGATGGGCGGCTGAACCGGTCAGGGCGGCATAGTCGTCTTCGACGACAGAAACCGAAAAATTGCTCATGAAACCGGCAAAACGGCCCTTGTCGCGGAAGGCTTCGCCAAACCCAAAGCGTTCAAGATAGGGGGCAAAGGCCCGTGAGACCCCGCCGACCAGATATATCCCGCCAAAGGGCAGCTGGATCAGGGCCAGATTTCCGGCGACGGTCCCCAAGATGCGGGTAAAGATCCGCGCCGCCTCGATCGCGCGTTCGTCCTGTCCGTCGGCGCAGCTTTCCATGATCTGCTGGGCTGAGCGCTCGCGCGGATCACCGGCTTCGTCGCCGAGCCATGCATAGGCCCGCTCAAGACCACGGCCCGACAAGACATCCTCGACTCCCGGAAAACCGTGCGCTGTCTCGACATAGCGGCACAGACGCAAATCCGCGTCAGTCCGGATTGGCAGATTGGCGTGGCCTGCTTCGGACGGCGGCACGAGGCGACCGTTTGCCGTTTCAAAGACCGGAGCGGCGTTGAACCCGGTTCCCACCCCGATGACGAGCCGCGCGGCATGGGCCTGCACTCCGGAGCCGGCAAGAATCGGGCGAATCACGGCAGGATCCAGATGCCCCAGCGCGTGCCCCTGCGCCTGAAGGTCATTCAGGATAGCGACCGTCTCGGCCCGCGTAGCGCGCATCAGAGTTGTCTTGTCGATCGTCCAGTCGAGGTTGGTCAGCGTCGCACGCCCGTCGCGGACAGGGCCAGCCACTGCCACACAGGCGGCCCTGGGATCTACACCGCCTTCGTCGTCGATATAACGGCGCAGCACGCTCTCAAGACCTGGATAATCGGTATTGCTATAGCGGCGGATCGTGTCCGACAGGATCTGTCGTCCTTCGGCAAGCGCAACACGGGTGTTGGTCCCGCCGATATCGGCAACAAGCAGAAGAGAATTTGCCGGGTGCGTCATGCGACCTCCGATAGCGGTAACAATCCAAGAGTAATTGGGCCGCGTGATAAGATGCAATGGGGGTCGGCATCAAGCATTCAAAGTAGGTATGGAGTTTTTCGCTCGTTCTTTCGCACGTGCTCCGCTGCGGCGCGAAGTCTCTGTGCGGGGTCAATCGTTCTTGCTAGGCTCGCGCCATGAACGTCCTCTTTGCCTCGATTGAAGACCTCAACGACTGGATCGAGCCGCTTGGCGGCCATCCACAGGTGCGTACTCCCAACCTCAACCGGCTTGCCGCGCGGGGAATGGTGTTTCGCAATGCCTATGCCACGGTTCCGGCCTGTTCACCCTCCCGAACCGCGACACTTTTTGGGCAGGCTCCCTGGCAAACCGGGGTCTACACCAATTTCCAGTTCTGGTCGGATCACTATCCGGCGGGACAGCGGCGTTCGATCATCGGCGCGATGCGGGACGCGGGTTATGCGACGATGGGTGCAGGCAAGATCTTTCATATGGACGTGCGGGGGATCGACGCCGAGGACTGGACCGAGTTCAACACCTCCGCCAAACACAAGAAATATCCCCCGATCAGCCAAACAGTGAAAACGCGGGAATTGAGGCCGATGTCGGATTTCGGTCCAGACCCTACCTCGGACCCTGACGAAAATTTCGATGCAGCCAATACGGATTGGTTATGCCGAAAGATTCAGCCGGGGCAGGATCGGCAATTCTGGGCTTTCGGCCTCTACCGGCCACATCTGCCGTTCATCGTGCCGCAAGAGTATTTCGATCTTTATCCGCCCGTTGTGGATCCACCGCCGGGCCTTGGGCGGAAAAATTTCAACCCCAACTTCCTGAAACTGCAGGAGGGGCTGCCTCAGGAATCGCTGGATTTCATCAACCGGCGGATTGGGTGGGTGCTGCACCGGATGGGTGAATATAACGATTTCCTCCGGGCCTATCTGGCGTCGATTTCCTATGCGGATGCGCTTTTCGGCAAGGTGCTGGATCGCCTCGAAGAGACCGGCCAGATTGACAATACAATCATCGTCTTGTGGTCGGACCACGGGTGGCAGTTCGGCGAGAAACTGGCCTTCCGCAAATTCACCCTGTGGGAACGTGCCCTGCGCGTGCCTCTCATGATCGCGGGCCCTGGGGTTGTGAAAGGGGAGTGTCGTGAACCTGTCTCGCTTCTCGATCTCTATCCGACACTGTGTAGCCAGACAGGAGCGAGCGCCAAACACCCGCTGGCCGGAGAAGACCTGTCGCCCGTGCTGGCGGGCGAGCAATGGCAGCGACGTGAGCCGGTTATCTCGATCTGGGGAAAGTGGGAAAAGGGCACGACCGATGGAGGTCGTGTCGCCTTTTCGCTGCGCAACAAGACGCATCGCTATAGCTGCTACTGGAACGGGGGCGAAGAGCTTTATGAAAGCGAGAGCGATCCCTTTGAGCACATCAACCTTCTCGCTCATGGCGGGGCCGGAGGTAATCTGAGGGCGTTGGCGGATAGCTATCAGGCGCAGATCAACCGGCTTGTGCCCGAGCTGGCAGAGGTGGCCGGTTGGGACGGCTGAAAACAAAGATGCCCGGCAGGCAGGGCCGCCGGGCATCACTTGCGTCAGTATAGGGTCGTCAGCCGCGGCGGCGGCCTCCGGCGCGGCGGCCACGGCCCTCTTCGCCTTCTTTGGCGGGCGCGCGGTTGAAGCGGATCCATTCGCCGCCCGAGGGGTCGTTATTGGTCAGGAAGTTGGCGGCGCGGATGGCTTCCATTTCCTTGCCGGCGCGCGGCTTGGTCGAGCCAAGGCCGAAAAGCTGGCAGAAGGTCTCGTCGTCCATGCCTTCGGGCAGGAAGATGCCAGCGGCTTCAACCTCGGCCCTCTTTTCGGCAATCTTCGAGGCCGGAACCGGCAGGGCGATGGGGTTCATGATGGCGCTGGTCATGCCGGCGGTCATGGCCATCGGCAGGAAGGCGTTGTTGATGCCGTGGCGGTTGGGCAGGCCGAACGAGATGTTGGACGCGCCACAGGTGGTATTGACGCCCAACTCTTCGCGCAGGCGGCGCACGAGGGTAAAGACCTGAAGGCCAGCCGTTCCCATCGCGCCGATCGGCATGACAAGCGGATCGACGACGATGTCATGCGCCGGAATGCCGAAATCGGCGGCGCGCTCGACGATCTTCTTGGCGACGGCAAAGCGCACGTCCGGATCTTCGGAAATGCCGGTGTCGTCGTTCGAGATGGCCACGACCGGCACGTTGTATTTCTTTACCAGCGGCAGAACGAGCTCGAGGCGTTCTTCCTCGCCGGTGACCGAGTTAAGAAGCGGGCGGCCCTTGGCGGCGGCAAGGCCCGCCTCAAGGGCTGCGGGAACCGACGAGTCGATGCAGAGGGGCGAATCAGTGATCGCCTGAACCCGCTCGACGAGTTCTTTCATCAAGGGCGGCTCGACAAAGTTGTTGTCGGCATAGCGCGGGTCCTCGCCCATCTTGTTGGAAAAGACGGCGCCCGAGTTGATGTCGAGCACGGTCGCGCCGGCGGCGACCTGCGCCAGCGCATCGGCCTCGACGGTCGAGAAATCGCCCATCTCCAGCTCGGCTGCGAGCTTCTTGCGGCCCGTGGGGTTGATGCGCTCGCCAATGACGCAGAACGGCTGGTCAAAGCCGATGATGGCGGTCTTGGTCGCGGATTCGACGATCGTGCGGGTCATTGAATTTCCTTAGGATTGAGAGGCGGGGACGGCCGAGGCGCCGCCGTTTTCGATGGCCCAGGTGGCGTTGGTCTTGATCCCGCCGAGGGGGAAGAAGTGCACCTGTTCGATGTTGAAGTCTGGGTTGGCGGCTTTGTGCATCGCCAACTCGGTGACGACGTCGGTCGGCTCATAGGGCAGCAGCAGCTTTGACACATCCATCGCACGCTTTTGCAGCACGCGCAGGGACGGGCCCACGCCGCAAGCCATCGCGAACTTGATCAACGTTTGCAGCTTGGCGGGACCGGCAACGCCGATATGGATCGGCAGGTCAACGCCCGCAGCTTTCAATGCGTTGGCCCATTCGATGACCGGAGCAGATTCAAAGCAGAACTGGGTGGCCAGCGCCATCTTGGCGTCTGTGGTCTCGCTGAACTTCTGCTTCCAGCGCAAGGCCTCCATCACGTTCTTGTCCGAGCCGTCGGGGTCGATGTCCTTGTTGCCCTCGGGGTGGCCGGCGATGTGCAGGCGCTTGAAGCCCGCCTTGTCGAAAAGGCCGGTTTCGAGAAGCTGCATCGACGAGTCGAACTGTCCGAGCTGCTGGGCCGGGTTGCCCGCGATGATGAGGCCTTCGGTCACGCCCGCTTCGCCCTGATAGCGCGACAGCCAGTCGGCCAGCATGGCCTTGTCCTTGATGATCCGCGCCGGAAAATGCGGCATCGGTTCAAAGCCTTCGTCGCGCAAGCGCTTGGCGGTGGCGACCATATCCTCGATCGGAAACTCGATATTGGCGATATAGACGCGGGTGCCCTTGGGCAGAAGCTCGCGGAAATCCTCGACCTTCTCGGCGGTGCGCGGCATCACCTCGATCGAATAGCCCTTCAGAAAGGCTTCGAGCGCGGGGCTGGCGGTGGAAACCTCAGCGGTTTCTTTCTTCTTGAGGAAGGGAAGCAGCGACACGAGAACCTCCTTGATGCGGTCTGTCATGGCGGGGCGATCAGGCCCGGCCGTCATTTGCGATAAGCGCCTTGAGGCGCTCTTGGGTATATTCCTTGTCGATCCGCGCCGCCTCGGCGGCCGCGATCTCGGCGGCGTCGCCCTCTACCTGATAGGGCGCGCCCTTGCGCCATTCGGCCAGATAGGCGTCGGTCTCCGACGCGCCCACCTTCATCGCGGCGCGATCAATCGCTTGCTCGAAGCGCTCGGGCAGGGGGGCCTTGGCCCCGCGGCGGCCCGGGCCAACGATGACCTGAGCCGGGATATCGCGCCAATAAACGATGGTGACGTCGGGCATGGTGATTCCTTTGTTCCTGCTCGCTTCTATCTCGGCTCAAAAGCGACACAGGGTCGATTTTCGACATGGTGCGTTTTTGGAGCGACCGAGGCGATAACAGGTTCCGACCCCGGGCAACAGTCTGCACCGGCCTTCCGGCGCTTTCCGTGGCGGCGCGCGGAACAGCAACACTTGCGCCGAAAGGTCGCGGTGCATAGGTTCAAGGTAACACGAAATGGAGGGCGTGAATCATGACGCCCATGCGTCCCGATGGTGCGGGCGCGTTCCCGGAAGCGGTCGAGAGCCCCGCGCCTCAAACGCCTGATCGAGGGCCGCTTTATGCGGCTCTGGATTTGGGCACGAATAGTTGCCGGATGCTGATTGCCCAACCCATGGGCAGCCAGTTTCAGGTGATCGACAGTTTTTCCAAGTCGGTGCAGCTCGGGCAGGGGCTTGAAAGCACCGGCAAGCTCAGCCGCGCCTCGATGAACCGCACGATCAACGCGCTGCGCATCTGTCGGCAGAAACTTAATCGCCACAATGTCACCAAGATGCGCCTTGTGGCGACCGAGGCCTGCCGCAGGGCCAAGAATGGCAGCCAGTTCATGCAGCAGATACGCCGCGAAGCGGGGCTCAAGCTTGAGGTGATCACACCTGAGGAAGAAGCGCGGTTGGCCGTTATCTCCTGCGCGCCTCTGGTCTCGCCCAAGACCGAGCAGCTTCTCGTTGTCGATATCGGCGGCGGCTCGACCGAGCTGGTCTGGATCGACATCACCGAAGTGCCCGCGGCCGAGCGCCCCGGTGCGATCATGCGGCTCCATCGCGGCTTTGTGCAGGAGCCGAACGAGATGGTGGCGGCGCGGGTGGTCGACTGGATTTCTGTCCCGCTCGGCGTGGCCACCTTGCGCGATCAGTTCGTGGATGTCGAAGACGATGCCGCGCGGTTTGCGCTGATGAGCTGGTATTTCGAGGAGAACCTCGCGAAATTCTCGCCCTATGCGGCCGAGCAGGTGCGCGAGGGCTTCCAGATCATTGGCACCAGCGGCACGGTGACAACCGTGGCGGCGAGCCATCTGGGCCTCAAGCGCTATGACCGGACCAAGGTTGATGGTCTGCGGATGACCTCGGACCAGATCGACGCCGTGATCCGCAACTATCTGACGCTTGGCCCCGCCGGCCGCCGCGCCGATCCACGCATCGGCAAGGACCGGCAGACGCTGATCATGTCGGGGGCGGCGATCCTTCAGGCTTTGATGCGGATCTGGCCGACCGACCGGATGTCGGTTGCCGATCGTGGCCTGCGCGAGGGGCTGCTTTACGCCCAGATGAGCGCAGACGGGGTCTTGGAAGACCCGTCGCTTTCGGGGTAAGGGCGCGCCATGGTGAAGAAACCCACAAAGAATACCTCTGGCCGCGGCCAACGTGATCTGACCGTCAAGGTCAAGTCGGCGCGCGGGCGCACGCTTTCCTCAACCCGCTGGCTCCAGCGGCAGTTGAATGATCCTTATGTCAAGCAGGCCAAGGCCGAAGGGTATCGCGGCCGCGCCGCGTTCAAGATCCTTGAGGTGGACGACAAGTTCCGCTTTCTCGTGCCCGGCGCGCGGGTGGTCGATCTGGGCTGTGCGCCCGGTGGCTGGTGTCAGGTGGCGGTCAAGCGGGTGAATGCGCTTGGCGAGAAGTCGGGCAAGGCCATCGGCAAGGTGCTGGGCGTCGATCTGCAAGAGGTCGAGCCGATTGCCGGGGCCGAGGTTCACCAGCTCGATTTTCTGGCTGACGGGGCCGACGATCAGGTCAAGGAATGGCTGGGCGGTCAGGCCGATGTGGTCATGTCCGATATGGCCGCGGCCAGTTCGGGCCACAAGCAGACCGACCACATTCGCATCATCGCGCTGTGCGAGGCGGCCGCTTATTTTGCCTTCGACGTGCTGACGCCGGGCGGCACCTTCGTTGCCAAGGTTCTTGCCGGCGGCGCCGAGGGCGAGTTGCAGAAGCTCCTCAAACAGCGCTTCGACAAGGTCGCCAACGTCAAGCCGCCGGCAAGCCGGTCGGACAGTTCGGAAAAGTTCGTGATCGCGACCGGCTTTCGCGGCTAGGCGCTCTTGCGCTTGGGCAAGACCCAGCCGGGGCGGACGAAGTGGCAGGTATAGCCGCTCGGGAACCGCTCCAGATAATCCTGATGATCGGGCTCGGCCTCCCAGAAGGGGCCGGCGG
>JAHEBR010000249.1 GCA_024642185.1 Marivivens sp.
GCGTCGTGTGGCTCCATCGGGAATTCTTCGGCAGGCGAGACGATGAGGGCGCCCGCGTCGGGTTTGGCATACCATGTCTCGCCCGCGCCGAAGATCATCGGCCAGTTTGAGACATCGGCGCCGCCGGGGGCGGGGATGCGGCCCATGGAACGGCGGTAGGGGGTGAGGCCGATCTTGGGGATGCCGGCCATTTCGGCGATCTTGTCGGCCCAGGAGCCTGCGGCATTGACGAGGACTTGCGCGGTGATGGTCTCGCCGGTGGTCAGCTCGACCTCCCAATCGCTGCGGGTTTTGCGGATGGCGCGGACTTCGGCCTTGGTCGAGATCGTGCCGCCGTTGGCTTTCACCTCGCGGGCGAAGTTCTGGATCAGGCGGTCGGTGTCGATATCCCAGGCGTGGGCGCCGTAGGCGGCCATGGTGAAGCTTTGGGCATTGAGATCGGGCCAGAGGGCGAGGGCGCGGTCCTTGTCGATGAGGTCAAGCTCCATCGCGGCCACGTCGGCGTCGAACTCGGCCTTGAGGTCGTCATGCGCGATCATCAGGAGTCCGCGGGGGGAGAGGACGCCGCCGTTTGCCTCGGCCAGATAGCGGCGGCTGGCGCGGTTGAGGGCGACGACGGCGGGCTTGCCGTAGCATTCCTCGAAGAGCGCGGCGGAGCGGCCCGAGGTGTGGTAGCCAAGCGCCGTTTCACGCTCCAGCAGGCGGACTTCGCCAAGATGCGACAGGCGGGCGGCGGCCGAGATACCGGCGATGCCGCCGCCGATGACGAGGATATCGGTCATTGTTCTTCCAGACGGTCGGTCGCCAGAGGCGGGGTTGGGGTCAGGGCGGTGATGCGGGCATGGAGATCGGGTGAGAGATCGGTGCCGATGGCGGCGAGCGAGGGGGCGAGTTGGCCTGCGGAGCGGGCCGAGATGATCGGGCGGGGCTTTGCGGGATGGGCCGCGACCCATGCCACGGCGAGGGTGGCGGGGGCCACGCCCTGTTCGCGGGCGAGGGCTGCGAAATCGGCGGCGGCCTTGTGCATCCAATCTTGGCCGTAGCGCGAGGTATACATCGGGTCTTCGGTCAGGCGGCCTGTCTCGCCGGCGGCGTATTTGCCGGTGAGGAGCCCGCCGCCGAGGGGCGAATAGGGGCAGACGACCATGCCCTGATCCATCGCCATGGGCAGGATCTCGACCTCGGCCTGACGTTTGACGAGGTTGTACATGGGCTGGATCACGTCGATCCGCGTGCCGAGGCTTTGCGCCACGGCTTGCGCCTTCATCACCTGCCAGGCGGCATAGTTTGACACGCCGATATGGCGGATTTGCCCCGCTTCCTGCATCTCGGCGAGGGTCGAGAAGGTTTCCTCAAGCTCGGTCTCGCTGTCCCAGCGGTGGAGGTAGAGAAGATCGACCTCGTCCATCTGAAGCTGGCTGCGGCAGATGTCGAATTGCGCTTGGATGTTCTCGCGGCCGCAGCCGCCGGCATAGCCAACCTTAGTGGCGAGGAAGATCTCGTCGCGCTCGGGCCGGACAAAGCCGCCGAGGAGTTTCTCTGCCTCGCCGCCGGTATAGCGCACGGCGGTGTCGAAATGGGTGATGCCGGCGGCGCGGGCCGCGTCATACATCCGGCGGCTCTCGGTGGCGTCGGCGCGGCCGCCGAACTGCATGGTGCCGAGGGGAAAGCCATCGGCGTTGGCGCCGGAGCGGGTGGTGAGCGATGTTGTCATGGCGCGAAACTGAGGGAGCCGGGGGGTAAAGACAAGACCCCCGGGCGCCGCTATTTTGCGCTATTTGCCGGTCAGGACTTGCGGACGGCTTTCAGTTTTTCGATGCCCATGACGTTGAGGGCGGCCTTCTCGTAGAAGGTCTCGCTCTTGCCGCGCTTGACCTTGGCCATGAAGTATTTCTCGAAGGCGACCTTGGCGGTATGGACCCAGCGCCCGTGCGACGACCAGTTGACGTTGCGGGGCGGGATCTGGGGCTGGGCGACGAAGGCCACGCCCTTGGTGCCGAAATCGGCAAGGCAGAAGGCGTTCCAAGTGCCCTCGTGGCCCGGCTCTTGGCCGCGCAGGATCTGGCCGATGTTCTTGGCGGTCGCGGTGACCATCGATTCGATCATGAAGCCGGTCTTCGGCACGCCGCAGGGCACCGGGGTTGGTCCGGTCGGCGGGATGGCGACGCAGACGCCGACGGCGAAGATATTCTTGAACTTCGGGTTCTGCTGGTGCTTGTCGACGATGGTGAAGCCGCGCGGGTTGGAGAGGCCCTCGATGCCGGAAACCGCTGGAATTCCGCGGAAGGCGGGAAGCATCATCGAATAGCCGAACGGGAGTTCGACCTCGCCCTTGGACGATCCGTCGTCGCCTATCTGCTCGACGGTCATCTTGCCCTGCTCGACCTTCTTGACCTTGGTCGAGGTCATCCACTTGATGTGATGCTCGCGCATCTCGCTTTCGAGAAGGCCCTTGGTATCGCCCACGCCATCAAGGCCAAGGTGGCCGATATAGGGTTCGGCGGTGACGAAGGTCATCGGCACCTTGTCGCGGATCTTGCGCTTGCGCAGTTCTGTGTCGAGCTGGAAGAGAAACTCATAGGCCGGGCCATAGCAGGAGGCACCCTGCACCGCGCCGACGATGATCGGGGCCGGGTTCTTGCAGAACTCCTCGAAGGCCTTGTGGGCCTCTTCGGCGTGATCGACGTGGCAGATCGACTGGGTAAAGCCATCGGGGCCGAGGCCCTCGATCTCGTCGAAGGCCAGATCGGGGCCGGTGGCGATCACAAGGTAATCATAGTTCACATCGCTGCCGTCGATCAGGCGGATGCGGTTCTCGTCGGGAAAGACCTTTTCGGCGGCGACAGGTTTGAAATCAATGCCCTTGCGCTTGTAGGTGGGGGCGAGATCGGTCGAGATCGACGTGCGGTCGCGCCAGCCCACGGCGACCCATGGGTTGGAGGGCACGAAGTGATACTTCGGGTCTTTGGTGACTACGGTGATCTTGTCGTTGCTGCTGATCTCGTCAGCCAGTTCATAGGCCATGATCGAGCCGCCAAGGCCCGCGCCGAGAACCACGATATGTGCCATGACTTCTCCTCCTCAAAAGCGGCGCGCCGCGCCGGCACGAAAACATTTCTGAAAGTAGATACGAATGATTAAAGGCGCGTCTTTGTTCTGGATCAATACGAAAAGGCCCGCCGGAAACCGGCGGGCCCATCTGTCGCATATCCGGCTGACGATCAGCTCGGGATATCGCCGTCGATGCCTTCGACGTAGAAGCTCAGGCCAGCAAGGGTGCCATCGTCGGCCGTTTCGCCATCGGCGAGCCAAGCCGAGCCGTCCTGCTTGTTGAGCGGGCCGGT
>JAHEBR010000250.1 GCA_024642185.1 Marivivens sp.
AAGAGGTCCTGCCCGAAACGCCGTCCGAGATCCCGCCCGCATGGCTCACCGAAGCCTGCCGCGCCGCGCAGGATCCCGCCGTTTTTCGCCAAGGCGCTGCGGGTTTCGTCCGCCTCACCGGCCGCGCCCACCCGCACGTGAGCCGCACCGCGCGGCGCTATCTGGGCCAAAGCCCGTCTGAGTTCATCAACGCCCTGCGCATGGATTTCGCCGCCCGCCGCCTCAGCGGCACCGAAGACCCGCTCCCCGAGATTGCTGCCGATTGCGGCATCCCCAATCTGAGCCACTTCCACAAGCTCTTCCGCGCCCATCACGGCGAGACTCCGCACCAGTTTCGCAAGCGGTTTCAGCGCAATCTGGTCCAGCCCGCATAAATGATTTGACCAAGTGGTCAAACCTTGCCAATAGCCTTGCCGCATGTAACGCTAGCCGCACCTGCGGGAGGCCGAATTGGAAACCAAAGCGATTAGTCCGACCGCCGTCACGACGACGGCGCATTTGCCCCAACTTCACTTGCCCCGCAACGAGGGCATGGAGCTTGATCTCGATTGGGTCGCTTCGGTTCAGGCCAATACCTCGGCCATCGAACGCCGCGCCGCGACCCTGCCGGGCCGCCGGTCGGTCAAGAAGGAATATCAGGCCGCCTGGCTTTTGAAAGCGATCAGCCTGATCGACCTCACAACACTCGCGGGCGACGACACCGAGGGCCGTGTAAAGCGCCTCTGCGCCAAGGCCCGCCAGCCGGTCGCACCGGCGCTTCTGAACAAGTTCGGAATGAACGGCCTCACGGTCGGCGCGGTTTGCGTCTATCACGACATGGTCCCCGCCGCGGTGCGCGCCCTTGAAGGCACCAACATCCCCGTCGCCGCTGTCTCGACAGGATTTCCCGCCGGCCTTTCGCCCTATCACCTGCGCATTCAGGAAATCCGCGAGAGCGTGGCCGCCGGAGCCAAAGAGATCGACATCGTCATCTCGCGCCGCCATGTCCTCACGCAGAACTGGCAGGCCCTCTACGACGAGATGCGCGAAATGCGCGAGGCCTGCGGCGATGCCCATGTGAAGGCGATCCTCGCCACGGGCGAGCTTGGCACCCTGCGCAACGTCGCCCGCGCAAGCCTGATCTGCATGATGGCGGGCGCCGATTTCATCAAGACATCGACCGGCAAGGAACCGATCAACGCGACCCTGCCGGTCTCGCTCACCATGATCCGCGCGATCCGCGATTATGAGGCCCGCACCGGCTTCAAGATCGGCTACAAGCCCGCAGGCGGCATCTCCAAGGCCAAGGACTCGCTCGTCTATCTCTCGATGATGAAAGACGAGCTCGGCAACCGCTGGCTCCAGCCCGATCTTTTCCGCTTCGGCGCCTCGAGCCTTCTGGGCGATATCGAACGGCAACTCGAACATTACGTCACCGGCGCCTATTCCGCCCAGTGGCGCCACGCGATGGGATAAGCACATGACCGTCAAGGAAATTTTCGACACGATGGACTATGGCCCCGCCCCCGAAAGCGCAGCCGAAGCGCTGGCGTGGCTTGTCGATATGGGCGACCGGTTCGGCCATTTCATCGACGGCACCTTCACCGCCCCGGGCGAAACCTTCGCCTCGAAAAACCCCGCCACGGGCGAAGTTCTGGCCCATGTGACCCAAGGCACGCAGACCGACGTGGACGCCGCCGTGCGCGCCGCCCGCAAGGCGCAAGCAAAATGGGCCAAAGATGCCCACGCCCGCGCCCGCGCCCTCTATGCCATCGCCCGCCTCCTGCAAAAGCATTCGCGCCTCTTCGCGGTGCTCGAGACGCTCGACAACGGCAAGCCGATCCGCGAAAGCCGCGACATCGACATCCCCCTCGCCCAGCGCCATTTCTACTATCACGCGGGCATGGCCCAACTGATGGATGCCGAGTTGCCTAGCCGCGAGGCGCTTGGTGTCTGCGGCCAGATCGTCCCGTGGAACTTTCCGCTCCTGATGCTCGCCTGGAAGATCGCGCCTGCGCTGGCCATGGGCAACACGGTCGTTCTGAAACCGGCGGAATATACCTCGCTGACCGCCCTTCTCTTTGCCGATATCTGCCGTCAGGCGGGCCTGCCCAAGGGCGTCGTCAACATCGTCACCGGCGATGGCGCGGTGGGCGAGATGATCACCGCCCATGACGGCATCGACAAGATCGCCTTCACCGGATCAACCGGCGTCGGCCGCCGCATCCGCGAGGCGACCGCAGGCTCGGGCAAGGGCCTCACGCTCGAATTGGGCGGCAAGTCGCCCTACATCGTCTTCGACGACGCCGACCTCGACAGCGCGGTCGAAGGCCTTGTCGATGCGATCTGGCTCAATCAGGGGCAGGTCTGCTGCGCGGGCTCGCGCCTTCTGGTGCAAGAGGGCGTCGCCGACCGTTTCTTGGGCAAGCTCAAGGCCCGCATGGCGACCCTGCGCGTGGGTTCGCCCCTCGACAAATGCATCGACGTGGGCGCCATCGTTGATCCCGTCCAGCTTGAAACGATCACCCGCATGGTCGACGGCTGCAACGAGGGCGAGATCTACCGCGCGCCCGGCGCGCTGCCCGAGGGCGGCTGCTTCTATCCGCCCACGCTCATCACCGGCCTCTCCCCCGCCGCGACCCTGATGCAGGAAGAGATCTTCGGCCCCGTCCTCGTCTCGACCACCTTCCGCACCCCGTCCGAGGCCGTCGAGATCGCCAACAACACCCGCTATGGCCTTGCCGCGACCGTCTGGACCGAGAACATCAACCTCGCCCTCGACATCGCCCCCAAGCTCGTCGCCGGCGTGGTCTGGGTCAACGCCACCAACCTCTTCGACGCGGCTGCCGGTTTCGGCGGCGTGCGCGAAAGCGGCTTTGGCCGTGAGGGCGGCTGGGAAGGGCTTTCCGCCTACACCCGCCCGAGAACCAAAGCCAAAGCCCTGAAGCCCGTCACCGCCTTCACCGGCGATGGCGCTCCGGCTGATCCCCTCGACCGCACGGCCAAGCTCTATATCGGCGGCAAGCAGGCCCGCCCCGACGGCGGCTATTCCCGCCCCGTCTGCGGCCCCCGCGGCGCGCTTCTCGGCCACGCAAGCCTCGCCAACCGCAAGGATATCCGCAACGCGGTCGAGGCCGCCAATGCCGCCAAGGGCTGGGCCAAAACCACCGGTCACCTGCGGGCGCAAATCCTCTACTACATCGCCGAAAACCTCTCGGCCCGCGCCGGCGAGTTTGCCCACCGGATCGACGAGATGGTCGGCGGCAAGAGCGGCGCCAAAGAGGTCGACGCCTCGATCCGCCGCCTCTTCACCTATGCCGCCTGGGCCGACAAGTTCGACGGCCAAGCCCATAGCGTGCC
>JAHEBR010000251.1 GCA_024642185.1 Marivivens sp.
GGCTCGCGGTAGCGCGAGAAATCGACACCATAGGCCATCGCCTGATCCTGAAGATCGCACTCGCCGCCCTGATCGCAGATCGGG
Organism: Marivivens sp.; assembly: GCA_024642185.1. Lineage (GTDB taxonomy): Bacteria > Pseudomonadota > Alphaproteobacteria > Rhodobacterales > Rhodobacteraceae > RFZI01. The sequence goes on from JAHEBR010000251.1 coordinate 85, forward strand.
CAATCGAGCGGGTGGTTGATCAGGAGAAACTCCATCACCCCCTCGCGGGCCTTCTTGACCATCGGCGAGTTGGTCTTGACCACGGGGGGCTGCCCTTCCGGTCCGGGGCGCAGATCGCGCACCTGCATGGCGCAGGAGGCGGCAGGCTTGGGCGGGCCGCCCACAACCTCGACCAGACACATCCGGCAATTGCCGGCGATCGACAGCCGCTCGTGATAACAGAAACGCGGAACCTCGATACCGGCGACCTCGCAGGCCTGGATCAGGGTCATTGCCCCCGGTACTTCGACCTCGTTCCCGTCGATAATGACTTTTCGTAAATCAGACATGGCCAGCCTTTTGGTTCGTCTTACCGGCACGCCTCACACGCGCGCGAGCGCGCGGGCGATACAGTTGTCGCGTTCTATCCCGTCACGCCGGATGATGCCAGCCGGAACGACACGATTTTGGCAGGAAAATTCACCTCAAGGGGCGGAAAGTCTGATGATTTTGCGTTATCGAAGCAACTTGCCGATCTGGCTTTCTGCTGCGATCTCCTGACGGCCGACCGTGCAATAGGTTTCGGGCTGGTCAGCGATAGCGCCCATCTCGGCCAGACGCTCGCGCGCGATGGCCTCGAGGCGGGATTTTTCGACCTTGTCGTTGATGTAACCATCAACCTCGGCCTTGGAATAGCCAAGGTCATAGGCATAGGACTGAAGCTCGTAGAGAAAGAACACCCCCGCCAGCATCCGTGCCGAAAGGCTTGGGCAAACCCGGCCGATCTCATAGGCGATGCCGGTAGCGATGATGCCTTCGCTGACATAGGGAACATCCTTCAAGGGCACCTCGTTCGCCCGCGCCGGAAGCGCGCCGAGTGTCAGGCCAAAGGTCAGGATCAGGATCTTTTTCAAAGCGGTGCCTCGAGTGTTTGCGCGGTCTTTTTGTGCCGCCTGCCCTCATGTCGCGCCTTGGCCCGTGATATTCAATATCGAAGTCGAAATGGGCCCCATGCCGGCGTGGGGCCGCCCATGAAAAAGGCCGGCGGGATTTCTCCAACCGGCCGAATTCATTACGATTTCCTTATGTCTCACTCGGCGGCGATCGCGCCCGAGCGGGATTTGATTCGGTCCTCGATCTCGCCTCGGAAATTGCGGATCAGGCCCTGAATCGGCCAGGCGGCCGCATCGCCCAAGGCGCAGATCGTGTGGCCTTCAACCTGCTTGGTCACATCCCAGAGCATGTCGATTTCCTCGACCGATGCCTCGCCCGTTACCAACCGCTCCATCACCCGCATCATCCAGCCGGTGCCTTCGCGGCAGGGCGTGCACTGGCCGCAGCTTTCGTGCTTGTAGAACTTCGACAAGCGCCAGATCGCCTTCACGATATCGACCGATTTATCCATGACGATCACGGCCGCGGTGCCGAGGCCCGAGCCCAACTCGCCGCGCAGATAGTCGAAATCCATGATCGCATCGCGCATCTTCTCGCCGCGCACGACAGGCACCGACGAGCCGCCGGGGATCACGCCCAGAAGGTTGTCCCAGCCGCCGCGGATGCCGCCGCAATGCTTTTCGATCAGCTCCTCGAAGGTGATCGACATGGATTCTTCGACGACGCAGGGGTTGTTCACATGGCCCGAGATCGCAAAAAGCTTGGTGCCCGCGTTGTTCTGGCGGCCAAAGCCCGCGAACCACGCAGCCCCCCGGCGCAGGATCGTCGGGGCAACAGCGATGGATTCAACGTTGTTCACCGTGGTCGGACAGCCATAAAGGCCCGAACCTGCCGGGAACGGCGGCTTCATCCGCGGCATCCCCTTCTTGCCCTCAAGGCTTTCGAGAAGCGCTGTTTCCTCGCCACAGATATAGGCGCCCGCGCCGTGGTGCAGGTAGAGATCAAAATCCCAGCCCGATTTGGCGGCGTTCTTGCCCAGAAGCCCAGCATCATAGCATTCGTCGATCGCCGCCTGCAGCGCCTCGCGCTCGCGGATATACTCGCCGCGGATGTAGATATAACAGGCATGCGCGTTCATCGCGAACGAGGCGATCAGCGCGCCTTCGATCAGCGTATGCGGATCGTGGCGCATGATCTCGCGGTCTTTGCAGGTGCCCGGTTCCGACTCGTCGGCGTTGATGACGAGATAGGCGGGGCGCCCGTCCGACTCCTTGGGCATGAACGACCATTTGAGGCCGGTGGGGAAACCCGCGCCGCCACGGCCGCGCAGCCCCGAGGCCTTCATCTCGTTCACGATCCAGTCGCGGCCCTTCTTGATGATGCCGGCGGTGCCATCCCAATGGCCACGGGCGATCGCGCCTTTCAGCGAACGGTCGTGCATCCCGTAGATATTGGTGAAGATACGGTCCTGGTCCTTGAGCATGGGCTCACCTTCTTCCGGTCTGGCGCGCGCGCCACAGTGCAAATGTCGAAAAAAGCGCCCAGCCGAAACCGGCCAGCGCGAAGAGATCGAAGAGGGCGCGGGTGCGATTGCTCCAGCCGAACTTCGATCCAAGGAATGTCATCACGATCCAGAACACGCCGGTGCCAGCGAGGACGAGCGCGGTGCGCCGTCCTGCCTTGGCCGAGTGTGCTGTGGTCTGGTCGGTCATCTATGGCCCTACTTCGCCTCGGCCTTCTTGGCCTTGGGGGCGGCTTTCTTGGCCGCAGGTTTCTTGTCGGCCTTCGGCTCGGCTTTCTTGGCCGCCGCTTTCGGCGCGGCCTTCTTGGCCGCGGCCTTCTTGGCGGCGGGCTTCTTGGCGGCGGGCTTCTTGGCGGTCTTGCCAAGCCACGGGGTCAGCAGCGGAACCTCGGTCCCGTCGATCCGCTTGACCGTATCGCCAATGTCGGTCGCAAGTTGGACACTCGCGTTATACTGGGTGCGGCCGCTTTCATGGGCGGTGAGCGTGGTCAGGCCCTTCAGCGGCTCGGCGGCATAGCGGCCGTTCTGCGGGCCCGGTGTCGGCACGCGGCCAGCGGCCAGCTCGTCGATGATCCACGCCAGTTTCTCGGCGGTCAGATCCTCGTAATAATCCTTGCCGATCTGCGCCATGGGCGCATTGGCGCAGGAGCCGAGGCATTCGACCTCTTCCCACGAGAACTTGCCGTCCGCTGAAAGCGCATGCGCATTCGCCGCGATCTTGTCCTTGCAGACAGCGATCAGGTTTTCCGCGCCGCAGATCATGCACGACAGCGTGCCGCAGACCTGAATATGCGCGACCGAACCCACCGGC
>JAHEBR010000045.1 GCA_024642185.1 Marivivens sp.
ACGCCCGGCTCCGCGACCGGTTTATGCTCAAGATCCTCGGTCGCCACCTCGATATCGCCCACGCCGAAACGGTCGGTCTCGTCGCGGAAGGCGCCTTGCAGGACAAGCGTCAGCTCGGTCCCTCGGTGGCCGTGGTCGGGCACTGCCGCGCCGCCGGGGATATAGAGAAGGCGCACGCTGGCCTCGCTCGAGGAGGGCAGGATCATCTGCCGGACCCCGCCGCCGAGGCGCTTCCAGCGCACCGCATCGACATCGCCGCCAACATAATCCTGCAACGGCAGCGGGAAGGTCGAAGGCGCCCGGCGGGTCGAGGGCGCGCGCGGTTCAGGTGCCGTGCCGCCGATCAGGCGGAGCGTGGCGGAAAGGGCGTCGTCAGACAGGGCTTCGTTGGCGGCGCTATCAAGAAGCTGGCCCCCTACGGAATCGAAAGATCCGGCGCGGGCGCGGCATTCGTCGCACATGGAAATATGGGTCGCGACAACAAGGCTGAACGCTTCGGGCAGCGTGCCGGCCGAATAGGCCATCAAGAGCGCGTCGGTGAGGTGATGGTTGATCTGGGACATCGTGGCTACTTCATTTCGTGGCGCAAGCGGTCAAGCGCCAAACGGATACGGGATTTGATGGTGCCGAGCGGGAGGCCCGTTTCCTCGGCGAGTTCACGGTGGCTCAGGTCGCCGAAATAGGCACGCTGGATAAGATTTCTCTGCTTTTCGGGTAGGGCGGAAATGGCTTTGCTCAGCCTTTCGGTTTCCTGTTCGAGGGCGAGGGCGTCTTCCTGATCGGCCTCGGCCTCGGGGCCCCACGGCAGGTCTTCGGGTTCGGGGCGCCGCTCGCGCCGGATAACGTCGATCCTTTTGTTTCGCGCGATGGTGAAAATCCAAGTCGCGGCGCTGGCGCGGCTGGGGTCAAAAAGCGCAGCCTTGCGCCACACAGTCGCCATGACCTCTTGGGCGCAGTCTTCGGCAACATCGGCGGGGCTGCCGGATTTCATCAGAAAGCCTTTGATCCGGGGGGCGAAATGTTGAAAGAGCCGGGCGAAGGCTGCCTGATCCTGCCGGTCGCGGATCGCTATGATTTCGGCGGCCCATTGGGGCGATGCGCTCTCATCCTTTTCGGTCAATCGAACTTTCCCCGGCACACGAATACAAACACCATGATTGACACTATAGGAGACCATAGCCGCCTGTGCATCCGTTTTGCCAGTGATGTTCATCTGAATGTTCATGGCACCTATACGCGGTATTATGGAGACTGGATCACCCGCGCAGGCCATTTTGAGTCGTGTTTTCGGCAAATCATGTCAGACTGATCATTGGGTCGCTGCAATTTGCGCTGAGTCAAAGTGCGCATCCGGCATTTGTACAAAATGCTCAGAGCTGTTGTTCCAAAGAGGTCAAAATGCTCGATATCACTGCTGACAAGGTTGCCGAGGTTATCATTCTCGCCCGCGAGCTGGACCGTGCCGAGGCCGAGTTTGACGCTTTCATCGAGCGTTTGAATGTCGAAGAGCAGGCCTGTCTTGTGGCGATCTTCTGGATCGGCCGGGGCACCTATGAGCCCGAAGAACTGCCTGACGCCATCGAGACCGCGCTGAACGAGGCGACAACGCCGACGGCCGAATACCTCAAGGGTTCGCCGCATCTGCCCGACCACCTCGAGGCCGGCCTCGAGGCGCTTGGTATCGACAGTTCCGACGAAGAGGACGAACTTTACCGCAGGTGATCGTCAAAAATCGCCCGCGCCCGGCCCCAGACGCCTGCATCCAGGGCATCCAATGCCAGAAGATGCGGGAGAAGCTGACCGGCGAAATCCTCTGAGCTTTCCTTGGGAAGAAGTGACGGCAGATTGTCGATCGCCGTCACGTCGAGCACCGGATCGTCCCAGACGCGCAGGGCTGGCGCCTCCCAATCCGTCACCCGGTCATAGACCTTGATGGGCGAGAAGTCGCTATCGGGGTCACAGGCGATATCGCCGATCACCCGAAGATCGCGCGGCGCGGTGAGCGCGGATTTCGGCACGAAAACAGGGGTGCCGGGGCGGGCGAGGATACAGTTGAGAAAGATGCCGTGCGCCAGAACTTCGGGAAAAGGCCCGCCGCTCTGGGTTTCGGCCATATCCCATTTGGTGACCTTGAGCCCGACCTGCTCGCAAAGCTCGGCCGCGCCCGTTCCGACCCGGCCCAAAGCGCCGATGACAAGGACATTCGGCCGCCCGCTGCCGATTTCCTTGCCGACATGGGCGACCAGAGCGTCCGAGTTTGGAAAGGTCGAAACCGGCGCGGCGATCCCGCCTTTGGCTTGCGCCGCCCAGCAGAGAGCCGCCACAGCCGCGCCGGCAAAACCGGCCCAGTAGCCGAAGGCCGCCACGCGCCGCCCTGTCTCGTCGGTCAGGTATTCGAGGTCATAAAGCGCCCCGCCGCCTGCGCGGAAGCGTTCCAGAAGAATCTTTCCGGCGGGTTGCCCCTTATAGGCATGGCCGAACATGATGTGCCGGTGCGGCAGGGGTGTGCCGTCTTCGGGAAGCTCTTTGAGGCCAAAGATGATGGCGTCCTGCGGCGCGGTTCGCCAGCTGCCTTCAGGGGCGATGTTGGCTCCCGTATCGCGATAGCCCTCGACTGGAATAGCCCTCTGACGGCTTTCCTCGACGGTGACTTGGTGCCCTGCAGCCAGGAGCCTCGCGACACCTTCGGGCGTAACACCACAACGCTCTTCGTGCGGGCGCTCTTCGGCTCGGACCCAGATATGCGTCATGGCTCTCTCCTAGAAATGCGTGCGCGCGGTGCGCCGGTCGTGGTCTTCCAGATGCGGGATGGCGTTGAAACCCGCAAGGATCGGCCCGACCGGGCTTACGTGAACACGGTGCAGCGAGGTGTTGTAGATCGGCAGGGCGATATGGGCCATCCGGCGCGGATCGAGATCAAGCAAGTGCCGCACCATCATCGAGATCACACCGCCCGAGGTAATGCACAGGATATTGCGCCCCGGTTGGGCCGCCTCTTGCAGGACGCCGACCACCCGTTTTTCGAAATCGGCGAAGGTCTCGTTGCCCATGATCTCGGCGCGGTGCCAGGCCTCCATAACCTGCGGCATATGCCCGGCAAAACCGTCGCCGCCCGGCATCGGGATGCCGTGGGTGTCTTCAAGAGCCTTGCCGAGATTGAAATAGTCGAGCTCGTTCAGGCGCGTGTCGATTTCGGGCGTCTTGTGGCCCATGCCTTCGGCAGTCTCCACATGGCGGCGCAAGCTGCCGCTCAGGATCAGATCAAACCCTTCGCCGCGATGCGCCATCCAGTCGCCAAGCCACGCCGCCTGTTGATGGCCCAGTGGCGACAGCCGGTCGTAATCTTCCTCGGTCTTGGCCGCAGAGTTGGCTTGCCCATGCCGGACGAGGGTTATCGTGCCCATCGGGTGCTCCTTGCTCGAGCCTTTGACCTAGGACGAAGTTCCGTAAATGACAACGCATTCGTCAGCCCTCTGCGTCCTGTTATTGAATATCTCCCGATCCATGCGAAACTGATCTGAAAGGCCCATCGGGCAAAGCACAGGAATGGAACAATGCGCCAACTGCTTCTCACCACGGCTCTCACCTTCTTTACGGCGGGAGATGTACTGGCCGATGGCGCCGCGCTGATCCTCGGCAACGAACGCTACGACCGGCTCGACCGCGTGAGCCGCGGCGACGATGTGCTTGAGGTGGGCGAAGGGCTTGTCGATCTGGGTTTTCAGGTATTCGCGCTAAGTGATAGTGAGGCTGGCAATACGGCTCGTGCGCTTGCCGATTTTTCCAAGGCAGCGGTTGAGGCCGATGCTGTGGTCATTATTCTGACCGGGCATTTTGTGACCGATGGCGCAAGAAGTTGGCTTTTGACCACAGACGCCCGCGATCCGGGCTTGTTTTCGCTTGGAGGCACCGCTGTCTCGCTCGAGAGCCTGCTACGCCTTTTGTCGGTCGCGCCCGGCAGGGCCGTTTTGATGATCGGCAGCTTCGACGATGATGCCAGACTGGATCCCTGGCTTTCCGAGGGGATCGGCGCAGTCGAAATCCCGCAAGGCGTCATGGTGATCCGCGGCGAGCCGCGCGAGCTTGCCAATTTCGCCGAGGATTTCCTGATCGAGCCCGGCGCCGATATCGCAGCGGCGGCGCGGGACAACTCGTCGCTTAGCCTTTCGGGTTTTGCGCCCCTTTCCTGGCGGATCAGTGCGGGCACGTCGGAAAACGTGGTGGTTCAGCAGCCGGTTCAAACACAACCGCAAACCCCGGCGCCGTTGCCGCAGCCCAATCTCTCGGATCCCAAGTCGATCGAAGACAACCTTGGTCTGACCCTTGATGCCCGCCGCGAGATTCAGCGCGACCTCACGATCCTTGATTACAACACACGCGGCATCGACGGCATCTTTGGTCAGGGAACCCGCCGCGCCATTGCCAATTGGCAGCAGGTCAACGGCTATCCGCAGACGACCTATCTTAGCGCCGATCAGATCCAGCGCCTTGACGCGCAAGCGAGCGTGCGGGCCGCCGAACTAGAAGCCGAAGCTGAACGCAAGCGGGCCGAGCAGGCGCGGCTTGACGAAGCCTATTGGGAAGAAACCGGCGCGCGCGGAACCGAGGTCGGCCTGCGCGCCTATATTGAGCGCTATCCGGACGGGATCCATTCGGAACAGGCGCAAGCCGCACTCGAAGAAATCGCCCTCGCCAAGCGCCAGAACGTTTCGGTAGAAGAGCGTGCTTCATGGGATGCAGCGCGGGCGATCAACACAGTTGCCTCCTATCAGAATTATCTGACGCTCTATCCCAATGGCGCTTTTGCAAGCGATGCTCAGGCGAAGATCACCGAACTCAACCGGTCGCAGGCGGATGCCTCGTCAATCGCGGCGGCGGCCGAGGCGGAGCAGCGGCTCAAGCTCAATCCGATTACCGCACGCCTTGTCGAGGCGCGCCTAAAGACCCTCGGCTTTGATCCGGGTGTGGTTGACGGGCGGTTCGATGAAAGCACCCGCCGCGCCCTGCGCCGGTATCAGGCATCGCGAGATCTCTCCGTGACCGGTTATCTTAACGAAGCGACGCTGATCCGAATCCTCGCGGATACCGGAATCACCATCAACCGCTAAGCTATTCGGCGGGAACGAAACGCTCGAGCGCCAGACGCACCGGAACTGGCGCCGAGCTGGCGATATCTTTGACCCCGAAGAGATAGGTTCCGCGATTGAGCCGCGCGGCGACCATTGAATCGAGCCCATCGCCGGTGTCGTCATTCTCGGTCAGTTTGCGCCCCAGATCGTCGAAGAGGACAAGATGCGGATCGCCCCCTTCCGAGGCGGAGATCGCTTCGACGACGACAAGGCCATATTCCGGCACGTCAAAGCTGAACCACGTGGTCGAGCTGTCGATCATGGCGTCTTGGCGCAGACGGGTCTGGAGGGATCCTGCATCGATCACCGGATAGCTGCCGTCGAGGGGCGGAGCCATGTTGCCTGACTCGAACTGGACCTGCATCGCGCCAGTGGCATCATAATCGCCAACTTGCAGGGTGATGGGCGCGCTTGCATCGGAGAGGGCCTGAACAGCGATGCAATAGCTTCCGGACGGTAAAGGATCGGCGAGGTCGAGCCGCGAATTGAGGCCGATTGCATCGTCATTCTCGGCGACCCATTCACCGTTGGAATCAAACAGCGTTATCAAGGGATCGGCGACTTCGTTCTCGGCGGTGATGGTCAGTGCGCCGCCCTCTGGAAGATCAAACCGCCAATAGGGGACTTCCGAGGAGGAGGCGATTCCTGGCACGCCAAGTGTCAGGGATTCGGCGTAGGTATCTGCATCGCAGGGGCGGACGCTGTCGTCGATCGAGATTTCCTCGCCGCTCGCGCCTTCGGTGAGCGGCTCGTGTTCGCTCCGGCCGACCCGGACAAATGCTGTCATCGGCGCATTGTCGTAAGATCGCACAACAGCGCAGTAGAGACCCGGCTCGAGACTGGTTTCGATCCTTGCGGCCCCATTGCCACCCGAATCGTCGTCGGTGGCGACGAGAGCGCCGGCTTCGTCGAATAGGTCCATCACGGGATCGGTGCCGCCGCGGCCCGCCGCTTCGATGCGGAGGTCAGCCGGCGACGATAGGCTGAACAGGGCTGTGTATTCGCCGCCGCCTAGAACCAAGGCCATCTGTTCCTGAAACGTGCTGGCGCTCGATATGTCAGATGAGGCCTCGCCGCCGCCGATCCAGACGCCATCCTCGCCGATTCCCGCGCAGGTGCTCTGGGCCGCCAAGGGGGATGCAGAACCAAGCAGAAGCGCCAACGTAGCCCCGGCCCGAATTGTCTTGGTTGTCATATCGCGTCCCTCTGAAAAAGCGGTTGGCCGAAGACTAAGCCTTCGGCCAACCGTCTGGCCAGAGCCGAAACAGGAAAGATCAAGAATCCATGACGAAAAAGATAAACCCCGCCGGTTAGGGCGGGGTTTGAAACCTTCGGCCTTGTGGGGCCGACGCTCGTTAGCCCTGACGGGCTTTGAACCGGCGCTGCGTCTTGTTGATGACGTAGACGCGGCCCTTGCGGCGCACGATGCGGCAATCGCGGTGGCGCTGCTTGAGCGAGCGGAGAGAGTTACGGACTTTCATATCCTGACCTCCATGTTCGCGGCGCGGCGATTGCGCCTTGGGTTTCGGTTCAGGCCTTGCGGCCCGGTGAATTCATGGTGGGCGGTACTGGGATCGAACCAGTGGCCACTACGATGTCAACGTAGTGCTCTACCGCTGAGCTAACCGCCCATGACCCTAACAAACAGCGCATCCCTAAACGAATAAGGACGCGGGCTGATCCGCGTCGGGTGTGGGGTCTATAGAAGGAGTCGGAGGGGTGATCAAGGGCTTTTGGAAAAACTCTTTTGTGTTCTATCGTCGGGACAAAGGAGTCTGACTTTGACGCATCCTGCCTACCGTATCGAACTCCCGCATAATCGCTCCACGAGCGTTGTTTTTGCTGCGCCGCATTCGGGAGCCGACTATCCGGCGGACTTTCTCTCGGCCGCGGACCTTGGCGCGACAGAGATTCGATCTTCGGAGGACGCCTATGTCGACCAACTCTTTGCCTGCGCCCCCGATCATGGGGCAGCTCTTCTTATCGCCCGCGCGCCGCGCGCGTTCATTGATCTCAATCGCTCGCCCGAAGAGCTTGATCCAGCGCTGATCGAGGGTATCTCCAGAGCGTCCAACAATCCGCGTGTCGCCAGTGGCCTTGGGGTGATCCCGCGCGTTGTGGCCAATGGCCGCGCGATCTATCGCGGCAAGATTGCGATTGACGAAGCCCATGCCCGCATCGACGGCTATTGGCGGCCTTACCACGACGCGCTGCAAATGCTCCTGGACGAGAATTATAGGGCGTTCGGCGAGGCGATTCTTATCGATTGCCACTCCATGCCGCATGATGCCCTCGCCCAGTTTGGCGGCCCCCGTGGCACCCGTGCCGAGATTGTTCTTGGTGACAGGTTTGGTTCGACGGCAACGCGCGAGTTGGTGGACGAGGTCGAAGCAATCTTTCGGGATGCGGGGCTGCGGGTTGCGCGTAACGTCCCCTTTGCGGGCGCCTATATCGTGCAAACCTATGGTCGCCCCTCTCGCGGGCAACAGGCCCTTCAGATCGAGATTGACCGATCTCTCTATATGGATGAGGCAACAATTGCTCCGAGCGATGATTTCGAAGCGTTCCGCCAGATCATCTCGGAAGTTGTTGCCCGAATTTCGCGGATCGGCCGTATCGAGTCTGATGCTCTGGCCGCCGAATAGCTAGCGTAGCGCACGCCCCTTCACGATTGAGTCTTTGCCGAACTTGGCGCGAATCTTGTCCGCCGCACGTTCGGCATCTGCACGTCTTCCGGCGCCGGGATCGAGAAGATCGCCTTCGCGGTCAGCATCAGTTGAGGGAACCAGATCGGAAATCCCAACTCCAAGAAGGCGGTAGGGCCCTTCCGCTCCGACCTGATCGAAGAGGCCGCGGGCGGTGCGATAGATCGTGTCGGCGAGTTGGGTCGGCTGGTGCAGGGCAAGTTGGCGGGACAGAAGGCGGTGATTGGCCCGCTTGAGCTTGAGCGTCACCACGCTCCCGGCCAGATCGCGAGCCTTGGCGCGGGCGCTGACCTGTTCGGCGAGGCGCCAGATATGGCCGTCGAGGATATCGGGGTCGGCGGTATCCTCATAGAAAGTGGTCTCGTTCGAGATGCTCTTGATCGGCGTATGCGCCGAGACGCGGCGCGCATCCTCGCCGCGCGCCAGATGCCAGAGGCGCTCGCCCATGCCGCCAAACCGCTGGCGCAGCGCGTCGACCTCCCAGCGGGAGAGATCGTCGAAGGTGCGGATGCCAGCCGCTTCCAGAGATTCCTGCGCAGCGGGGCCGATGCCCCAGATGAGGCGCACGGGCTTATGCCGGAGAAACTCGACCGTTTCCGCCTTGCCGATGACCGAGAAACCGCGCGGCTTGTCGAGATCGGAGGCGACCTTGGCGAGGAATTTGTTGTGCGAAAGGCCGATGGAGCCGCTCAGGCCCAGTTCGCTCTGCATCCGTTTCACGAGCCGCGCCAGCATCACGGCGGGCGGTGCGCCATGCAGGCGGGCGGTGCCGCCAAGGTCCATGAAGGCCTCGTCGAGCGACAGGGGTTCGACCACCGGCGTCAGTTCGTCCATCAGCGCCCGCACGGCGCGGGAAGCCTCGGCATAGGCCTCCATCCTCGGGCGGATGACGATGGCCTCGGGGCAGAGTTTCAAGGCCTGAAACATCGGCATCGCGGATTTGACGCCCTTGATCCGCGCCACATAGCAGGCGGTCGAGACAACCCCACGTTTGCCGCCGCCGATAATGATCGGCTTGTCGCGCAGCTCGGGATTGTCGCGCTTTTCGACGCTGGCATAGAAGGCGTCGCAGTCCATATGCGCGGTGGTGAGGTCGAAAAGCTCGGGGTGCGAGGTCACGCGCGGGCTGCGGCAGGCCGGGCAGCGGGTGCCGGCATCAAAGGTGGTCAGGCAGTCGCGGCAAAGGGCTGGCATGGCAAGGCGAGGATACGCCGTGCGGCCCGTGCCTTCAATGGATTGACGATCTAGTGGTTCGGGCGCTTCGCCTGAGGCGAGTTGATTTCCGCCACGACTGCTTCCGCCGCCGCGCGGGGATCGCGGGCGGTCCAGATCGGGCGGCCGACGACGACGTGATCGGCGCCAGCCGCAATCGCTTCGGCGGGGGTCATCACGCGCTTCTGGTCGCCAAGGGCGGCGCCTGCGGGGCGGACGCCCGGGGTCACGATCAGCTTGCCCTTGGCCTCGGGCAGGGCGCGGATCATTGCGGCCTCTTGCGGCGAGGCGATGACGCCATCGGCGCCGGCCTCGAAAGCGCGGCCCGCACGTTCGACGACGAGATCGGCCAGCGCGCCCTCTTTGATGAGGCTCGCGTCAAGATCGGCGCGGTCAAGCGAGGTCAGGATCGTCACGGCGAGGATCTTGAGGTCTTTGCCGCCCGCGCCTGCCTTGGCGGCGCGGACCACATGCGGATCGCCATGCACGGTCAGGAAATCGAGGTCGAACTGGGCAAGGCCACGCACGGCGGCTTCGACGGTCGCGCCAATGTCGAAGAGCTTCATGTCGAGGAAGATCTTCTTGTCCATCGTGTCCTTGAGCTCGTTGGCAAGCGCCAGCCCGCCGCCGGTCAGCATCCCGAGGCCGATCTTGTAGAAACTCACGGCATCGCCCAACTGCTCGGCCAGTTTCAGGCCCTCAAGGGCGTTGGGAACATCCAGAGCAACGATCAGGCGGTCGTCGGCAAGCGGCTTCGACATCTTTTGTCCTTTCTCGGCGGGGTTCGGGGGCACATGGTCCCGCGGGGCGGCCCTGTCAAGGGCGGGGGCGAAGGCCCCTGAATTGAATCGGTTTTCTGCCTTGGATACTTGCGGCGGGCGCATTGGCTTCCCATCTCAGACTAGAGGCCCGAAACAGGGTGTGCCGCAGAGGCGGGCATCGGCAAACCGGGCGCTTTGAAAAGGAGAATGCGATGAACTTAGAGAAGTTCACGGAGCGGTCGCGCGGGTTCGTTCAGGCAGCCCAGACAATCGCCATGCGGGAAAGCCACCAGCGGCTTGCTCCCGAACACCTTCTGAAAGCTTTGATGGACGACGATCAGGGGCTTGCCGCCAATCTGATCACCCGCTCGGGCGGCAATGCCGCGCGGGTGCGCGAGGCGGTTGATCTTGCGGTCTCAAAGCAGGCCAAGGTCTCGGGCGATGCCGGACAGGTCTATCTTGATAGCGCCACAGGCAAGGTTCTCGACGAGGCGGAAAAACTCGCCACCAAGGCGGGCGACAGCTTCGTGCCGGTCGAGCGGATCCTGATGGCGCTTGTCATGGTCAAGTCCAAGGCCAAAGAGGCGCTCGAGGCGGGCAATGTGACCGCTCAGGCGCTCAATTCCGCGATCAACGATATCCGCAAGGGCCGCACCGCCGACACGGCGAGTGCCGAAGAGGGCTATGACGCGCTGAAGAAATATGCCCGCGACCTCACCGAGGCCGCCGAACAGGGCAAGATCGACCCGATCATCGGCCGCGACGAGGAAATCCGCCGCGCCATGCAGGTTCTCTCGCGCCGCACCAAAAATAACCCGGTGCTGATCGGTGAGCCGGGCGTCGGCAAGACGGCGATTGCCGAGGGCCTCGCCCTGCGGATCATCAGCGGCGACGTGCCCGAAAGCCTGAAGAACAAGAAGCTGATGGCTCTGGATATGGGCGCGCTGATCGCTGGTGCGAAATACCGTGGCGAATTCGAAGAGCGGCTCAAGGCGATCCTCAAAGAAATCGAAAGCGCCGCAGGGGAGATCATCCTTTTCATCGACGAGATGCATACGCTCGTCGGTGCCGGCAAGACCGATGGCGCGATGGATGCCGCCAACCTCATCAAACCCGCGCTGGCGCGGGGCGAGCTGCACTGTATCGGCGCGACGACGCTTGATGAATACCGCAAGTATGTTGAGAAAGATGCCGCCCTTGCCCGCCGCTTTCAGCCACTGGTGGTCGAGGAGCCGACGGTCGAGGATACGATCTCGATCCTGCGGGGCATCAAGGAGAAGTATGAGCTGCACCACGGTGTGCGGATCTCCGACTCGGCGCTTGTGGCTGCCGCGACCCTTTCGCACCGCTACATTACCGACCGCTTCCTGCCCGACAAGGCCATCGACCTGATGGACGAGGCGGCAAGCCGTCTGCGGATGGAGGTGGATAGCAAGCCCGAAGAGCTTGATGCGCTCGACCGGCAGATCCTGCAGATGCAGATCGAGGCCGAGGCGCTCAAGAAGGAAGACGATGCCGCCTCCATCGACCGGCTGGCCAAGATCGAGCAGGAACTTGGCGATCTGCTGGAAAAGGCCGACGCCATGACCGCCAAGTGGCAGGCCGAGCGCGACAAACTCGAAAGCGCGCGGACGATCAAAGAAAAGCTCGACAAGGCGCGCGCCGACCTCGAGATCGCCAAGCGCGAGGGCAACCTCGGCAAAGCGGGCGAGCTGTCTTACGGCATCATCCCGCAGCTCGAGCGCGAGCTTTCGGAGGCCGAGACCAAGGAAGATGGCCTCATGGTCGAAGAGGCCGTGCGTCCCGAGCAGATCGCCGAGGTGGTCGAGCGCTGGACGGGCATCCCGACCTCGAAGATGCTTGAAGGCGAGCGCGAGAAGCTCTTGCGCATGGAAGACGAACTTGGCGGCCGCGTGATCGGCCAGAGGGCGGCGGTTCATGCCGTGTCCAACGCCGTGCGCCGTGCGCGTGCGGGCCTCAATGACGAAAACCGCCCCTTGGGCTCGTTCCTCTTCCTCGGGCCGACCGGTGTCGGCAAGACCGAGCTGACCAAGGCTGTGGCCGAGTTTCTTTTCGACGACGATCAGGCGATGACCCGGATCGATATGTCTGAGTTTCAGGAACAGCACTCGGTCGCCCGCCTGATCGGTGCGCCTCCGGGCTATGTCGGCTATGACGAGGGTGGAGTGCTTACTGAGGCGGTGCGCCGACGGCCCTATCAGGTGATCCTGTTTGACGAGGTTGAAAAGGCGCATCCCAAGGTCTTTGATGTGCTCTTGCAGGTCTTTGACGATGGCCGCCTGACCGATGGTCAGGGCCGGACGGTGGATTTCAAGAACACGCTTGTGATCCTGACCTCCAACCTCGGCACGCAAGCGCTTTCCAACGTAGGCGATGGCGAGTCGACCGAGATGGCCAAGGGCGAGGTGATGGCGGCGGTGCGGTCGCACTTCCGGCCCGAGTTCCTCAACCGTCTGGACGACATGATCATCTTTGATCGCCTGAGTCGCGGCGACATGGACGGC